>NZ_JBFUPN010000018.1:0-172177 GCF_041355315.1 Mucilaginibacter sp. RCC_168 | reverse complement strand
CAGATCGTTCGTGTTAATACGCATAACTTTAAGTTACACTAATCTGTCCTCGAATTATCTGACCTTTACAATTGCGAGGAGGGACGACGAAGCAATCTCGTAACTATTCTTATTCAATACGCGAGGAAATTGCCAGGCTTCGTTCGCAATGACATATTTTATAAGTTGCGCATGCTCTTTCATTTTACTTTTCAATCTGCACATCTCAAATCCGCACACCTGCACATCTACCTTTTGTCATACTTACCTAACAATTTGCTTTAGTATCTGGCAAACCAAACTTTTAATAATAATTATCCGTTTCTTTATGTAAGAAAGGACACGATATGCGCGGTTTTGGATTTTCCAAATTTAAGCCAAACCAGATCCCCAAAGGTGGATTTGACGAATTATTAAAATTATTCCTGGAACTGCTCAACTATACATCGGGCGATGCAGGCGAAGCTTTAGCCTGGCTTAACGAACTCGATAAACAATACAACCTTACCAATGATGATTATGGTATGGGTGACTTTATCGATGAACTAAAACAAAAAGGTTATCTGGACGAGGATCGTCAGAACGGTGGTTTTAACATCACCGCCAAAACAGAACAAAGCATCCGGCAATCAGCACTGGAAGAGATCTTCGGCAAGCTCAAAAAATCGGGTAAAGGCAATCACCGCAGCCCACAATCAGGTCAGGGTGATGAAAAAAATGCCGAGCGCCGGGAGTTTGAGTTTGGCGATAGTTTGGATCAGATAGACATGACCCAATCTATTCATAATGCACAGGTTAATCATGGCATTGGCGATTTTATGATGACCGAACGCGATCTGGAAGTAGAAGAAATGGATTACAAAACCCTTACCTCTACTGTGTTGATGATTGACATCTCGCACTCCATGATCTTATATGGCGAGGACAGGATAACCCCCGCTAAAAAAGTGGCTATGGCTTTGGCCGAACTGATCCGTACCAAATACCCAAAAGACACATTGGATATTGTTGTTTTTGGTAACGATGCATGGCCCATCACTTTGCAGGATCTGCCTTATTTACAGGTTGGCCCGTACCACACCAATACCTATGCCGGTTTGGAACTGGCTACCGATCTGCTCCGTCGGCGTAAAACACACAACAAACAGATCTTTATGATCACCGATGGTAAGCCTACCTGTTTAAAGGAAGGCACCCGGTACTATAAAAACAGCATCGGGCTCGACAGAAAAGTGGTGAATAAAACACTGAATATGGCCGCCCAATGCAAACGCTTAAAAATACCCATCACCACTTTTATGATAGCTAAAGACCCCTATTTGCAGCAGTTTGTTCGTAAATTTACGGAGACCAACGGTGGCAAGGCTTTTTATAGTTCTTTGAATAATTTAGGGGAGTATATTTTTGAGGATTATGCCAGAAACAGAAGAAAATCGGTGAGGTAAGATCAGATACAAGAAGTTAGAGTCAGGAATCAGGACAAAGACAATCGGTGAAATCAAAAAAGCATCAGTGAAATCAAAGAAATGAAGATTGATCGTATAGATCACCTGGTTTTAACCGTAATAGACATAGAAGCAACCTGCATGTTCTATGCTAACGTATTAGGCATGGAAATTGAAACATTTGCCGGGGGTAGAAAAGCGCTAAAATTTGGCAATCAAAAACTCAACCTGCATCAAAAGGATAAGGAGTTTGAACCGAAGACACATATGCCAACTCCGGGAGCCATTGATATTTGTTTTATCGCAACAGACACTATTGAACAGCTTAAAGCAGAACTCGAAAATAAGAACATACAAACACAGGGAATATTTGAACGTACCGGTGCTACCGGCAAAATACGGTCAATCTATTTCCGGGACCCTGATCAAAATCTGATCGAGGTTAGTAATTACCTATAACAAAGCATTTAGATGAATAAACTACTGGATATAAAAACGCTCGGTGAGTTAAAAAAAACGGATTACAAAAGTCGATCGGTAAAAGATGAATTACGTGCCAACCTGATTACCCAATTAAAAAAACGCGAAGGCGGCTTTGAAGGTATTGTTGGCTTTGAAGATACCGTTATACCCGATTTGCAAACCGCTATCTTGTCAAGACACAACATATTATTGCTGGGTTTACGCGGTCAGGCCAAAACCCGTATAGCACGCCTGCTGGTGAATCTGCTGGATGAATATATACCTTATATTGAAGGATCGGACTTGTTTGATGATCCGTATAACCCCATTTCATGGTATGGCCATAATGCCGTAACTCAGTTGGGCGATGCTACACCGATAGGCTGGATTCATCGTTCAGAACGTTATACCGAAAAATTGGCCACGCCTGATGTTACCGTTGCCGATCTGATCGGTGATGTCGACCCTATCAAGGCTGCCACACTAAAACTAACTTATTCAGACGAGCGGGTTATCCACTTCGGATTGATCCCACGCGCACATCGCGGTATTTTCGTAATCAACGAACTTCCCGATCTGCAGGCCCGTATCCAGGTATCGTTATTTAATATCCTACAGGAACGGGACATCCAGATCCGTGGTTTTAAACTGCGTTTACCATTGGATATTCAATTTGTATTTACTGCCAACCCTGAAGATTATACCAACCGCGGCTCTATCGTTACGCCTTTGAAAGACCGTATCGAAAGCCAGATATTAACGCATTATCCCCGCACGGTTGAAATTTCACGTAAGATCACCCAGCAGGAGGCATCTCTTACTGACGAGCAAAAAGCCAACATTGAAGCCGATAGCCTGGTAAAAAACCTGGTAGAGCAGATTGCTTTTGAAGCGCGCAATTCCGAATACATCGATAAAAAATCGGGCGTATCGGCACGTTTAACTATTTCGGCATTTGAAAACCTGATCAGCAATGCCGAACGCCGCATGATCATTAATAACGAAACCAACACTTTTGTACGTATCACAGACTTTTTAGGCGTTATTCCGGCCATTACCGGCAAAATTGAACTGGTATATGAAGGCGAACTGGAAGGCCCTGGAAAAGTAGCTAATATCCTCATCGGCAAAGCCATCAAAAGTTTACTGCTGGAGTTTTTCCCTGATCCGGAAAAAGCGAAAAAAGCAAAAGGGGTTAACCCCTATGCCAGTATCATTAACTGGTTTGGCGAAGGCAACAACCTGGCATTAGTTGATGACCTGTCTTTACAGGATTATAAAAAAGCACTTAACGAAGTTGCAGGCCTTAAAGACCTGGTTAAAAAGATACATCCGCGCCTAACCGAGAATCAACAGCTGTTATTGATGGAATTTGTGCTGCATGGCCTATCTGAATTTTCGCAGCTCAACAAAGGTTTCCTGGATAACGGCTTCGCATTCTCCGATATGTTTAACAGTTTGTTTAACTTGCAGCCTGATGACGAAGACGATCTTGATTTAGATGATGATCGTTATTAATTAATTGAAAAAGTATCAAGTTGTTATTTTAGTATCAAGTAATTAGTATCAAGTATCACGACAGCTACAAAATTTTCATTACCAATCAAAAATCTTGATACTAATTACTTGATACAAACTACCCGATACTAAAAACAAAATGAGAGAACAGGTTCTCAACATTATACTGATCATTGCGATACTGCTGCTTATTGACCTGTACGTATTGCACGGCATACGCGGCGCGTTTAAAAAATGGAGGTTGCCTCACTCGGGCGACTTTACTTTTTTTTACTGGTTTATTTCTGTTTCGTTAATAGCCGGTTTACTATTGGCTGTTTATGTCAATGTAGGCATGGGTGCCCGTGCCGCATTTTTACTGGGATTTTTCCTGATCTTTTTAGGCAAAATATCTTTTTTGCCCTTCCTGATGATCGACGATCTCAGGCGGATGCTGGTGCTGAGGCGCGACCGGTTAAAAAGAAAACCCGAAGACATCAGCATACCACCTAAAGAACATGCCATACCCCGCTCGGAGTTTTTGATGAAAGCTGGTTTACTCGCTGGCTCTATACCCCTGGCGGCTATCAGGATCAGCATGCCCAAAGGTTTGTATGATTATCATGTAAAATATCAAACAATGTACCTACCCAATTTACCAAGAGCCTTTGATGGCATCAAACTGGGGCAGATATCTGATATTCACTCAGGTAGTTTTTACAATAAAAAAGCAGTACTTGGCGGTGTTGAACTATTGTTGAAAGAAAAACCCGATCTCATATTCTTTACAGGCGACCTGGTTAATGGCCAGGCCTCTGAAATGAAAAATTACCAGGACATTTTTTCTAAAGTAAAAGCCCCGCTTGGTGTTTTCAGTTCATTAGGCAATCATGATTATGGCGATTACGGCAAATGGGACTCATTGGCAGATAAAAAGAAAAACCATGACGATCTGATAGCCACTCATAAAAACATGGGTTGGGATCTGCTGCTTAATGAGCATCGCCGGCTGAAGGTAGGAGGTGAAGAGATAGGTATTTTAGGTGTCGAGAATTGGGGCGAACTTAATATGTTCCCCAATTACGGCCGGATGGAGCTGGCTACCAAAAATACGGATGACCTACCCGTGAAACTGCTGCTATCCCATGATCCGTCACACTGGCGCGGCGAGGTGTTACCTCAGTACCCTCAAATAGATGCCATGTTTTCCGGACATACTCATGGCATGCAGTTTGGCGTACGCACCGAGCATTTTCAGTGGAGCCCTATCAAATATGTTTATAAAGAATGGGCAGGTCATTACCAGGAAGGCAAACAACAATTATATGTAAACGTAGGTTACGGTTTTGTTGGTTTGGCCGGCAGAGTTGGAATATTACCGGAGATTACGATATTTACATTAAAAGCCGGCCAGGAACCTTCGGGATACCGATCCTAACAGATTAAATGCAGGCGGATATTCATAACAAATGAAAAAAATATTTCAACCTGTTTTTGATTTTCTGCTATTCAGTAATATTTTCATGTCGCTCTGTGCTGTTTCGCAGGCCTTGCTCACCTTTCAACTCATCGGTGAAAAACCAATGTTCCCGGTTTTGGCATTGTTATTTACATCAACCCTGGGTATTTACAACTTTTGTATACTTGTAACAAGGCCAAAGCAGCCCGAGTCATCCCCATATAAACGCGTACGCTGGTTTTTTGCGCACTACAGGCTCATGGTAACTTTTACCATTGTGTCTTTATTATCCCTCGTGCCCTTATTCTTTTTAATTACTACCGAATCAAAAATATTGCTCATTTTCCTGGGCTGCCTGTCATTTACCTATGGCCTGCCATTATTCACTATTGGCGATCATAAATTTGGCCTCCGTAATATACCTGGCTTAAAACCATTCCTGATCACGCTGGTATGGACATTAAGTTGCGTACTGTTCCCGGTATTGGAGCTATTACACCAGCATACCAATGATATCTCCATGCACGATATTACCATACTGATTGCCAAGCGCTTTCTGTTTATCGGGGCGCTTACCATTCCTTTTGATATTCGCGATTTGTTTGAGGATCGTAAGCAGGGGTTAAAAACTATACCGGTTGCCTGGGGCGAAAAAAATGCCTACCTGTTTTGCCAGGTTCTGCTTGCCGGCTATGTTGTTTTATTGTTTCTGTTCAAGGCCAACGGCTTTAGTACTGATTTTTGGGCCTTAACCGCTACCGTTATTTTAACAGGCTGGCTCATATTTAAATCGGCCTGGGAAAAGAATGAGTATTACTATTTCTTTTACATGGACGGCGTGCTCATACTACAGTATGTGATCCTGATGGCATTCCGGTTCCTTTTTGGCCATTAAAGCAATGGCGGCTAACTTCAACAATTCAGCCTTGTTTTATGACCGTCTTTCCCGGTTGATATATGGCCGTGCGTTGATAAACGCTCAATTATATCTGCTGCATTTTATTGAGCCTGGCTCCCGGGTACTTATTGTGGGCGGCGGAACCGGATGGATATTGGAGGAACTTGCAAAAATACATTCCTCTGGTTTGCATATCACTTACGTGGAAGTCGCAGCAGCGATGATGGACTTATCAAGAAAAAGAGACACGGGCAGCAACGAGGTACACTATATTCAAAGCGCCATTGAACAGGTAAACCTTACGCCTGATTTTGATGTGGTGATCACCCCTTTCCTGTTTGATAATTTTACGGAGCAAACCTTGCATACTGTATTCACTCATATCCATACTTTACTAAAAACAAGGGGTTTATGGCTCAATGCAGATTTTCAGCTTACCGGCAGATGGTGGCAGCAGTTCTTATTGAAAAGCATGTTTATTTTTTTCAGGCTGGTTTGTGGCATTGAAGCCAGCCGGCTACCAGAGATAAAGATGCATTTCATCACTAATAACTATGCTATGGTAGATGAAAAAACTTTTTTTACTGATTTTATTGTGGCGAGTGCGTATAGAAAAAGTCCCTAACCCCCTAAAGGGGAACAACGAATTCAATTTATTAGCACATAAACTCCGGCTTGCATTTAAAACCACTCTGAATCTTTCACAAAGTATCTTCGCAATAAATTTGGGCTGGAAATCCCCCATCTCCAAAGGAATAAATAACATGGTTTACAGTGTAGGCCCACTTTTATATTATCTTATTTTCAGATATATATAAAAATATTAACCATAAAAAGTGTAAACCATGTAAACCCATTAATTAGCAAAGAAGCTCCCCCTTTAGGGAGTCGGGGGGCTACTGATTATATACAAACTTATATCCAATTCCCCTTACCGTTTGCAGATATTGCGGCGAGTCGGCATTGGTCTCTATCTTTTTACGCAAACGTACAATGTGCATATCAAGGGTACGGGTATTTACATCGGCATTGTAACCCCAAACCTCCATCATCAGCTCTTCGCGGTTAATCACCTTGTTTTTATTTTTCAGAAAATAAAGCAATATCCTGTTCTCCAGTATAGTCAGTTCAATTTTACGGTTATCCCTGATCAATAAATGCGTATTGGGCAAGTGCTCCATATTGGCAAAGCGATACGATTCCGATTTCTCACTATTTAATGAGAATTTGATCTTATTGTCGATCATCGCTACCAGTACATCCATATTAAATGGCTTGGTAATATAATCGGATACGCCAAAGTTGTAAGCCTCTATCTTATCCACATCCTGGGCTTTAGCCGTCATCATAATGATCAGCTTATCATAGCCTTTTTCTCTAATGCTGCTGCATACCTGTGATCCAGGTTTGCCGGGCAACATCCAGTCGAGCAATACAATATCCGGTTGTTCATCCAGTATAATGCTTTCAGCATCATCGCCATTATCCGCTTCCAGTACTTTATATCCTTCTGACTGTAAACGTTCTGCCACCAGGAAACGCAGGTTTTCATCATCTTCAACCAGCGCGATTTTAATTTCTTTGTTCATATTTTAATTTTCATATGGAAGCGTAACTATAAACTCCGAACCTTCATTAACTTTACTATGAACCACTATATCGCCATCCATAAAATTAACCAGTTCTTTACAAAAAGCCAAACCCAAGCCCACGCTTCCGTTTTGGTTATATTGATTTTCTATCCTGTAAAATTTCTTAAATATATTATTTAACTCCTCTTTAGGTATACCTATACCCCTGTCGATAAATGAAAATACAATATCACCCTTTTTATGCGCAATATTTATATTCAGTTCCTTTTTTTGTGGATGCGAGTACTTATAAGCGTTTTCGATCAGGTTTTGGAACACACTGCCTAACAATACAGGGTCGGTATAAAAAGTATCCACACCGTTTATTTTACAATTTAATTTAAAGTCGGGATACTTTATTTTAAACGTCTCGGTATACCGGCTTACAAAATCATCCATCACTATTTCTTCCTTTTTGAGGGTGATGGATTTATTTTCCAACTGGGTAAAGGACAGCAGCTTATTCATCAGATCATTAAGTTTATCGGCTTCTTCATCCAGTATTTTGCCATAATGCTTACGCTGCCTTTCGGTAAGCTCCCCGTCGCCGCGCAGGTTTGATCCCGCAATTTTTATAACACTTACAGGTGTTTTAAACTCATGCGTGAAATTATTGATAAAGTCATACTGCAATTTAAACAGTTTGATATTGACATTTAAATTGCGGTAAATAAGCCAGCCGATCAGCACCAAAAAAAGTGATATCAGTAAAATGATCGCTCCAATGGGCATAAAACGCTTGTTAATTTCATTAGCAAGATAACCATGCTCCGAACTAAAAAATAATTTATAATCAGAAAACGAAACAGGGAGCGAAACTTCGGTTATCAACTTATCACCTTCGCTGTCAACAGGATCATAAACAACAGGTTGTATGGATACACTCTGGTACAACTCATGCCTGGTGTTTTTTATCTTTAACCGGTAGGGGTCAAGATGAAAAGTCATCATGTTTTGTTTGTACGATGCCTTGACGGTATTGCGTTGCTGTAAATCACGGTATATTTTAATATCCTCTCGCCGCAATATATTAGTGTAAGTGATTTTATTTGGCTTTACATCCCAAAATGTCTTGAACAACTCATCAGTGTTGGATACACGGGTTGTATCAGAAAAAGCGATATAATTATTGAGCTTAACCGCCATTTCTTTAAAATCAGATTCATCAGACGGACTGATCCTTTTAGCCCCAAACACCTTCCCTTTTTTATACCAATATTCATATATCGCTTTGACAGAGATATCCAGATTATTTCTGCGGATAGTGATAGGAGCTTTACTGCCTATCAGTACATCATAAAAAACGATACTTCTCACAAATGCATAATCATGAAAAACCGATGCAGCATATTTAGCTGCCGAAGCGGAGTCTAAAAAACCCTGGTAAGAGGTGATCTCAGGTATTTTATTCTGATAAAAATCATAATAAGGTTTTATAGTTTGCTCCAATACCTCTATCTTTTTTGAACCAAATTCATTCTCCACATATTTTGCCGTAAGGTTATACGATACAAAAAGCGCTACAACAAAAGTTACCGATATGAGCACCAAAAATATGATGATCAGCAAAAAACTTTTGCGGTAAGCATTTTTATGTACAGGCATATTTTAAATGTCGGATTTCGGATTTGTTTTGATTTATTATTCTGTTAATTTTTAAGTTCTGCTTCAGAAAAATTCCGAAATCGAACATCCGAAATCAAAATAAAGATATTAGGGTTTAACCCGCATGTTATAATCCAGGAACTTTTCAATCTCGGTGTACATTTCCATGCGGTTATGTTCATTTTTGAAAAAAGCCCGTTCATTGGGTTTTAAAAAGTATTTAACATCAACATTTCGTTTACGCAGTTCACGCACAAACTGGTTCAGCTCGCTGATGTTGGCCCGCTGATCCTTGGCTCCCTGGAAAATAATTAATGGGGCCTTTATCTTATCGGTATGAAACACCGGCGAAATAGCCCGTAGCTGATCAGCATCTGTTTCGGGATTACCAACCATTTCATATATCATTTTTAAATAGGGCTTTAAAAATGGCGGTGCATCCTTAATAAAAGTAAAAAAGTTAATGAGCCCGTTTTGTACAACGGCACAATTATAAAGCTCGGGATGAAATGATATACCATACAAAGCCGAGAAACCACCAAAGCCATTACCAAAAATGGCTATCTTTTTGGGGTTGGCTATTTTTTGCGCTATAAGCCAGTGTACACCATCGGTTATATCATCCTGTATTTTACCGCCCACCTGCTTAAACCCGGCACTCCTGAAAGCTTTCCCATATCCCGTTGAGCCACGGTAATTCACCTGGAAAACAGCATATCCCCTATTAGCTAAAAACTGTACACGCTCATCATATCCCCAGGAATCCCGGTTGCGCCAAAGCTCATCATGCGGTATAACCACTACAGGTAAATTTGTATGTTTACTACCTTTGGGCAATGTTAAATATCCGTTTAGCAGCAAACCATCGCGCGCTTTGTAGGATATAGCTTGCATGGAGCAAAGCTTTTCCCGTGTTAAAAACGGGTTAACATCACCCAATTTGGTTAACTTATCGGTGTTTTTTTCATACAGGTAATAAGAGCCGGGGTTACGATCAGTATAAGTATTCAGTATAAATTTGTTTTCGGCGCTGTCCCTATCTATTATTCTTATCTCATTACCCTTCAAATCGGGCCGTTGCAGCAGGCTGTTATATATTTGCTTAACAGCAGGAATCAGGAAGTGCTTATGCGGTATCGAATCCTCCCAGGAGGCAAACTCAGCCCGGTGCTTATTTCTGGAGTATTCTACATTCAATATGTCGGCCTTGTTACAGCTAAAAATAGTTTTTTGCTCTTTACCATCTTCAGCATTGATCTCAACCAGAGCCATTTTGTCGCGGTTAACGTTCGATAGGGCGTAGAAATAGTTTTTTATCCCTGTAAACGCAATTGGTCTTACTGAGTTTTTAAAGTTATTTTCAATAATAGGCTTAAAAGGGGCATCATCCCCGGTTCGGTAGGAGATCGTTTCATTTACACCGTCTGATGATTTAACCAGGCGTATCTTACCATCGGCATCAGGAAACCACTCTGTTATATTACCCGGATTGATGAGATAAGGCTTTAATTCGCCAGTTTTTATATTGAGACGATAGATATCAAAATTCGCGGGATCGCGCTTGTTCATTTTGATAGTGATCACATCAGGTTCGCTCTTACTGCGGTTAAGCATGCCTACCTTTACCCTGTTCAATGTCAGTACAGTACGTAGCTTTAGGGATTCCACGTCAATGGCATACATCTCAAAGCTGTCAAAATCAATCGCTTCATGGCTAAAAACCAATTGATTATTATAGGTCCAGAAATAATCAGAGCGTACAGAAAAATCATCAAAAGAGGTCAACATATGCTCTTTACCATCGCTAAGTGATTGTACAAAAAGATTCCTCTTCTCTTTATACGATTTCAGATAAGACACGTACTTGCCATCGGGCGATAGCTTATAAACCATCTTTTCCGGGGCCTTAAAAAAATCGACAATAGGAATTGGCCTTACTTTATTCTTGCAGGAATATAAGGTTAGTACAAAAACAATTAACAATAGATGTCTTACTCGACCCAACATGGTAATCACCCCAATTTTATTATTCTGGTCAAATTAGCTAAATAACTTAATGTTATCAAAATGTCACTACAATTTTACCCACCTGTAACGTTATATAATATTAAAATAAATTCCCCGAAACATAGTAATTATTAATTGACTATTTTTGAGCAAATGAGGGCTTTATTAAATACTGTTATTATTGTTTTGGTGATAACCACCCAGCTTTTTGCGCAGGATAATGACCTGCAATTAGCTAAACAATACGCCACCAATGGCGAACCTCAAAAAGCCCTGGAAATATACCAGAAACTATATAAACAGAACAACGAAGGTTATTACTCCTACTATGTGAACACCCTGCTCAGCCTCAAAAAATTTGATGAGGCCGAAAGTGTGGTAAAAAAGCTGGTACGCAAGCACCCAAACGAACATCAGTACCAAATTACACTGGGCACAGTTTATACCCAACAAGGCAACCTAAACAAGGCCGACGCCATTTATGACGACCTGATCAAAAATCTGCCTGCTGATCGTAATGAGATATCCATGCTCGCCAGTCAGTTTTATCAGAGTTCTAATCTGGATTATGCGATAAAAATATTTCAGCAAGGCCGCAAAACGCTCAATAATAACGAAGCGTTTACTTATGAGCTCATTAATCTTTACCGTTTTAAAAGAGACAAGGTAAACCTTACAGAAGAATACTTGAATTTTTTACCGGCAAACCCCAATTTTATTTCTCAGGCCGAAAACGCATTCTCAACCATTTACGAAGGCGGTCCCGATTATAATATGCTAAAATCGAACCTGCTGCGACGCATACAAAAAGATCCGCAGCAAACGATATATGCTGAGCTGCTTACCTGGCAATTTATGCAACAAAAGGAGTTTGATCAGGCCCTGAACCAAGCCTTAGCTTTAAGCCGCAGGCAAAATGACGATGGCACCAACATTTTTGAGCTTTGCCGCACCCTAAACTCCAATGAAGCTTATGATGCCGCTATCCGTGGATACGAGTATATTATTAGCAAGGGTAAAACATCGCCCATGTACATACCCTCCAAAATCGAGCTCATCAACACGAAGAATTTAAAAGTAACCTCGGGCAAATACCTTCCTGCTGATCTGACCAGTCTGGAGCAGGATTATACCGATCTGATTACCGAATTCGGGCGTAACAACAGTACCGTTTTTGCCATGCAGAAACTGGCTAACCTACAGGCTTTTAAACTGCATAAACTTAGCGAAGCCCAAAAGCTTCTTGAAGACGCGGTAAACATTCCCAATATCAGACCTGAGTTATTAGCTTCCTGCAAGCTCGACCTGGGCGATATATACCTCATCAATAAACAGCCTTGGGAAGCTACCCTCTTATACAGCCAGGTTGAAAAAGATTTCCCCAATACCGATATTAACCAGGATGCCAAATTCCGGAATGCCAAGCTTGCTTACTACACGGGCGATTTTACCTGGGCTAAAGGGCAGCTTAATGTGTTAAAAGCTGCCACATCGCAATTAATTGCCAACGACGCCCTTAATTTACAGCTGTTGATTAATGACAATACCGCTGCCGACAGTGTAGGCAATGCTCTGAAAATATACGCCCGGGCTGATCTGCTGATATTTGCCGAACAATCCGATAAGGCGGTGATGACGCTGGACAGTATCGACAAAAAATTCCCGAACAACAGCCTGGGCGACGATATCCTGATGTCAAAATCAAGGATACTGATACAGCAGAAGAATTATTCCGCCGCCGTACCTCTGCTGAAAAAAATAGCTGAGGATCACCCAAACGACCTCTGGGCCGATGATGCCGTTTTTATGCTGGGCGATATTTATGAAAACCGCCTCGACGACAAAGCCAGCGCCAAAGTCTGGTATGAAAAGATCGTTAAAAACTACCCTGGCAGCCTCTGGATCAACGAGGCTCGCAAACGTTTCAGGCTGTTGCGGGGCGATAATGCGGATTCGTAATTAGTTTATTGGTTCATTAGTTCATTAGTTGAACTCCTATTATCCCAAATGAGCTATTTACCAATAAACTAATGAACTAGTGAACTAATGAACCAATTAATTACTTTTGCACCATCATGATTGTATACAACGATACTATAATAATTGAGGAATCCATTCACGATGAGTGGCTTAACTGGATCAAGACCGTTCATATACCTGCTATAATGGCTACGGGCTGTTTTCAATCCTACAAGATACTAACGGTTATTGATTCGCCGAATGAGGGGGTTACCTATTGCATCCAGTATAATGCTGAAAGTATTGAGCAGTTTCAGCAGTTCTATATGAACCACCTGCATAAATTCCAGGCTATCCATCAGCAGCAGTTTGATGAAAAGTTTGTGATGTTTAATACCCTGATGAAAGAGATGTAATAAAACTTTTTAAACCTTAATTTTTAACACTTTTCGGCCCGAAAATGAGCAAAAATCGCTCGAAAAATACTTAAAAACCATCGTTTTAACATTTTTTAACAAATTTTAATACAGTTTTGAGCAGTTTCAAAAACTTTAAAAAGTATTAATTTATTAATCTGTTTGTGACTATTTTTCCTCTTAACAGAATAGCCCGGCTCTCTAAGATAAGAGCGCTGGGCTATTTTTTTGTATAAATACGCAATGTTCATGGCAGTTCAAATAGCAACGCGAGGAGATTGCTTCGTCGTTCCTCCTCGCAATGACATATTTTTATACATGCGCCCTTCATTCCCCCTTCAGGGGGTTAGGGGGTTATTTGGTGATCAAATTATACAGCTCATCTAATCGTGGAGTGAGCACAATTTCGATGCGCCTGTTTTTGGCGCGGGCCTCGTTGGTTGGGGCCGGATCGATGGGCTGAAACTCGCTTTTGCCGGTGGCTGTTAACCGGTGCGGATCAACTTTTTCAACTTCGGTTAAGTAGCGGGTAACCGAGGTGGCGCGCAGTACGCTCAGGTCCCAGTTATCTTTGATCTGCCCCAGGTTAATTACCTTTTTATCATCGGTATGACCTTCAATAGCCATGTTAATATCGGGTTCTTTGTTCAGTACAACGGCCAGTTGTTTCAGGGCGGCTTTACCTTTATCGTCAATAACAATACTACCCGATGGAAACAGCAGCTTATCGGCCAGCGACACATATACTTTGCCGTTACGGATATCAACCGTTAAGCCGCTCTGCTGAAAGCCCAGCAAGGCCTGTTGTAATTTATTTTTGAGCGCATTGGCGGCTTCATCGCGTTTACGCAAAATATCTTCTACCTCTTTTAAACGGGCCTCGCGTTTTTCCAGATCGGCGGCCAGACGTTTTAATTTTGACGAGCTTGTGTTCAGGTTACTGTTCAGGGCGCTGTTATTATTGCTTAAACTGGCCAGCTCACGGTGCAGGCGCATGGTATCGGCCTTGAGCTGAAAAACCTGGGTTTCCAGTGTTTCGGTTCGGGTGGTTAAGGAATCTCGCTCGGCAATCAAAGCTTTGTAAGCCTTTGGCGACATGATCTTACAGGAGGAGTAAAAAGTAAGACTCAAAGCCAGGGCTAACAGGTAGTAGGTGATCTTCATTGTGATTATGTTTATTTCGGATTTTTAACAGTTATTAATTTTTAATGGTGTTAAAGAGGGGCTTCGCCGTTTCGGATGTTCAAATTCGGATTTATCCTAATTTAGGATTTAGAGCTTAGTATTTAGAATTAAAAAAAACAACTACGCCATCGCATTCCTTAAAAAAACGTTAAGCGGATAGATAAGCTTACAGTCCTGGGCAATTTGTGCCGCCGCGTTCTTCTTAACGATATCTTTATCACTTATCTTATGCCAGGCTATAAAACTTTTAAGCTTCAGCAGATCGATATTTTCGTTATCGGGACTGTACCCCTGCGGAGCGGTTTTTAATTGCTCCTGCGCCCTGAAATCGCCAAACAGCTTAACAAATTCCGGGGAGTCAATGATCTGTTTCAGATCATGCGCGTTGTAATCAATTTCCTGACGTATGGCTTTTAAGTGCGCGGCTTCGGGCATCCAGTATCCGCCGGCTATAAAGGAGTTACCACCAGGCTGGATCTGCAAATAATATTCAGCTCCGCCAAGCTTTGTACCCTGTGTGGGCAGACTGATGCCAAAATTAATTTTATAAGGTGTTTTATCTTTCCGGAAACGGATGTCGCGGTAAATACGCATCACGCATTTTTTGGGATCGAGTGTTTCATCGATCGCCGGGTCTACCCGGTGCATTTCGGTCAATAGCTCAACTGTAAATTCAATTACATTTTCGCGGGCTTTTTCATAGCGCCCTTTGTTTTCTAAAAACCATTCCCGGTTATTGTTTGCTGCGAGATCCTTTAAAAATTCAAGACTTTCCTGGTTTATCATCGGTATCTAAATATGGCTGGTAATGTATCTTGGGTGATAACCAATATAACAATAGTACCCGCGAATATCTGAAATTTATAGGTGCCAATGCAAAGCAACCCAAAATTATGACACTTAGATACAACCAGGGCGAATCGGCATTATGGGTGATGAGAAAGGTGAGCCAGGCCAGGCCCAAAGCTTCGCCTACATTTAAGGCATAGCTTACGTACATAGCGGCATAAAAGTATCCCGGCTCAATTTCAAAGTGTAAATTACAATGCGGGCAATTGAGGTTTATTTTATTAGAAAAGCTGTAGGCACCTCCCTGGAACATATCCCCCCTGCGGCAACGCGGACATTTACAGTGAAGCATAGCCCATGATTTGGGAGTTGGAGGCATGATGATTTGTGTGTTGTGTGGGTCGGGGTTCGAGGAACGAGGTTCGGGGAATGTCAAACATTACACGCGACCCTCGCAACACGAAACGCGCACCTTAATTCAGATGCAGTTTTTCCTTACGGATATTAAGATCGACGTTTTTACGGCGATATTTTTTGTACCAGATAAAACCAACAACGCCGGCTGCCAGGTAAGGCGCCCCTAATAAAAACAAAATACCATTGTTTAAACCTTTGGCAGCATTACCACCGTTTTTGGCATTGGTTTCAACCGTGGCGGCGCATTGCGCGCATTGAGCTTTTACAGGTTGCCTGCTGCAAACCATAAGGCCCAGGGCAAATACAAACAATATAATTTTAAAACCTGTTTTCATACGGGCAAATTTAACTAATTATTCATGTCGCAGCAAGTGGTTTATCAGTATCAAGTAGCGAGTATCAAGTATCAAGACTTTTTACTTTAGCGTATTGATATTTTCATCTTTTCTTTATGCACAATGTTTAAAATCGCGGATCTCCTGTCTTGATACTTGATACTAACTACTTGATACCATCCGATCAAAAATGATAATAAGGCCGTATCATTAAATAAACAATAACGCCAGATGCGGTTACATACAACCATATCGGGAAAGTCCAGCGTACCAGTTTTTTGTGTTTGGCCACCTGCATCTGTAAGCCCCGGTGAAAGCTGAGCAAAATAAGCGGCAATACACCTGCCGCCAGTATAATATGCGGGGTAAGGATACACAGGTACAAAGTACGCATGCCACCGGCAGCGGCTCTTTCTGAATCAGACAGCAAGCCATCGCCATTGATATCGCCGTATAAGATCTCGTTACGCATGAGGTAGTGAAACAACACGTACGATATCAGGAATAATGCCGACAGGCTAAAAGTGAGGATATTCAGATTTTTATGCACTTGGATATTCCCCTGCCTGATAAAGTACAGCGATACCAGTAACAGTATGGTACACGTGCCATTCAACACGGCATTAAGCATGGGCAAATAAGGTGTAAACGATGGCGCAACGGCAGGGCCCGGTATCAAGTGCCTGTTGAGCAAAACAACCAGCGCTATCACTACTATGGTAATCACCGCTACAAAGCGGAATATAAATTTATCAGACATATTATAAATTGTAAATTCTAAATGCTAAATCCGAAGCACTAAACTCTAAATACTAAGAACTAAACTCTAAATACTAAATCCTAAACGACGAAAGCTTCTTTAACACCGGCAAAAATCCGAAATCGAACATCCGAAACGGCGAAGCTCTCTTTAACACCATTAAAAATTAACAAAAGTAAAAAATCCGAAATCAATACAACGGTTTATCAACTTTGCGTAGTTCCTCGGCTATTAATACTTTAATCTCGTCGGTAAGGCGGTTGATATCGTTGGTATTGGCGCCCTTGTAATAGCCGCGGATGCGTTTCTCGGAATCAATCAGTACCAGGTTATCGCTATAAATAAAATCGTCGTCACTTTCCTTCAACGCGTTTACCAGGAAACCCTGGCGGGCAAGTCTGTAGATAGACGTGGTATCGCCGGTTAAAAACAGCCAGCGGTTTGAGGCCGGCTTAAAGCTGTCGGCATATTTTTTCAATACCGATACCGAATCGCGCTGCGGGTCGACAGTGATCGAAGTAAAATATACCATCTTATTTTTACGGTAGGTATCCACCAAATAACTCATATTACGGTTAATGGTGCTGCATACCGCCGGGCAATGGGTATAAAAAAATCCGGCTACAAATATTTTACCCTTAAAGGTTGAATCACTTACCGGTTTACCATCCTGCGCGGTAAGCTTAAAGGCGGGCAGCTGGTGATAGATGGTATCGGGTATGTACTTACCGTGAAATTTGTGCCCGGTTTTGGCCACTATTTTTTGACCGTAAATAGCCAGTGGCTTATACCTGTTCTTACCTTTAGCGGTAAGTAAATAATACAAAAATCCTGGTACTGCTAATATGAGCACCAGGATTACAATTTTTTTCGCTATTGCGGCCATTATCCCCTCAGTGTAATCCAGTGATGGCTTTCGTTAGTCAATACCAGGATCAAACCTATAATAAATAGTATCGGCACAATGATAGACAGGGCTAAACCCACTTTTTCAAACTTTAAGTGCATGAAGAAAGCAACAATATAAAACGCTTTAAACAATGTTAAAACAATGTATACCGGGTTTGCATACTGTATGGCTAAAATTCCTTTTGGCACCAATATTAAAGCGATGATAAACTCTACTGCAGTAATAGCCGATAAGATAAGAGCCACTTTAATGATTCTTCCTTTGGTCATTGTTGCGTGTTCGCCTTCTTCGTGGTGAACTTCTTGTGAATCTGATGACATATAAATATTTTTTATACTAAGTAAAAGAATGTAAATACGAATACCCATACCAGGTCTACAAAGTGCCAGTAAAGGCCCACTTTTTCAACCATTAGATAGCTACCGCGTTTTTCGTAAGTACCCAACAGTACATTAACGGTAATAATGATATTGATGATAACTCCGGTAAATACGTGGAAACCGTGAAAACCAGTGATGGTAAAGAATAAGTTTGCAAATTCCTGCGCCGTTAAATGACGCGTTGCATCAGTACCTGCACCTTCGGTAAAAAACTCTTTTAATTCATGTAATGCTGGAGTACTTCCCCACCAGAAACCTTCATGATGTAAGTGAGCCCACTCCAAAGCCTGGCAACCCAGGAACATAAAACCACCTATAACAGTAGCTATCATCCACCAGATCACTTCTTTTTTAGCGTTACGATGACCTGCTTCCACAGCTAATACCATGGTAACAGAGCTCAGGATCAGGATGAAGGTCATGATACCTACGAAAACCAGTGGCGCGCCATGGTCAATCATACCTGGTACCGATTGGAAAACCTTATCAGCCGCCGGCCATACGCTTGCGCTGAAACGTAATGCACCATAAGAAATCAATAACGATGAAAAGGTAAATGCATCCGAAAGGAGAAAGAACCACATCATTATTTTTCCGTACTCCACATTGAAGGGTGATCTCCCTCCAGACCATGGAGTTGTTTTTATTTCATCAATTTGTGATACTGCTGTACTCATTTGTACTTAATATATGGGTGTATTAATTTTGGTTCAAAAGTAAAAAAACATACAGATAAATCCATATAATTCCGAGAAAATGCCAAAAAATAGAGGTCATTTCCATTTTAAACAGGTTACGCACCTGCGGAATGTTCTTATAGGTACCTATAAGGGTATTCAATAATAACAATATAGCTGCAATTATGTGTAATAAGTGCATCCCCGTAAATATATAAACAAATGAGCGGGACGCGTTTGGATCTGTAAGATACACATTCATTTTGTAGGTTAATACATACCAGGCATAAACCTGTATAGCAAAAAACGCTACACCCAGCGCAAACGTAAGCCATAAAAATAGCTGCTGTTTGGCAAACTGTAATTGTTTGGCGGCTTTGGAGGCCAAAAACAGGGTAATACTGCTGATAATAATTACGGCAGTGCTGTATTTAAACGCATCGGGCATAATTACATTAAGGCCATGCCCCTTCCCACCACTATAAACGATAAACCCGCTGGTTAAAGCCGCAAAAAACATAAACGACGTGAATATAAATATCCACATGTTGAATTTTTTGGGAGCCAGATCAAGCCTGTCGTTATCTTTTTGAATCTGAGCCATCATTTCACTTTTCCTATAAAATCAAACAAAAACATTAACTGCACTACAGGTAAATACATAAAGGAGCCGAACATTAATTTACGGGCTGTCTCTATGGTCTGTGCGCGTAACAGGCCAAAAGCCTGGTATAAGAATATTAAACTGCAAATTAAGGATACCCCGCCTACATAGTAACCGCCATAACCGTAAAAGGTTGGCAGTAAACTTACCGGCAGCAATATCAATGCAAATATAAAGGTAATTATGGCACTTCCTGCATTACGGTTACCGGTTGGTAATAGTCTGAAGCCGGCCAGTTTATAATCATCATCCAACACCCAGGCAATAGCCCAAAAATGCACAAACTGCCATACAAACTGTATCCCGAACAGGATTAGGGCGATCTCATCAATTCTTTCGTGAGCTGCTACATAGCCAATCAGTGGTGGCAATGCACCCGGAATAGCGCCAACAAACACCGCTATAGGCGATTTACGCTTTAATGGTGTATAAGCAAAGGCGTATAACAAAATAGAAAATACAGATAGCAAACCGGTTAGCAGGTTAAGGCTGCCTAACAAATAAGTACCAGCCATGCCCATACCCAAACCCAAAACAAGGGCCTGACCGGTATTCATTTTTCCAGACGGAATCGGGCGATCCATGGTACGCTTCATGAGCTTATCCAGGTCTTTCTCGATGATCTCGTTAAAGCAATTTGCCGCCGAGGTTACCAGAAAACCGCCTACAATTAATTTCACCCAGTTGATCCAGTCGATATGACCGTTAACCTTACTCCCAATCAAAAAAGATATAGATGCCGAAAACACCACCAAAAGGGTGAGCCGCATTTTTACCAGTTTTGAAAAATCCTTCCAATTCATCGGCTTATCCCCCTAACACTAACTGGTTTATATAAATTTAACAGCAAATAAAATTGTGCCCCGAAAATAAGGCTCGCTAACACAATGTGTGCGGCTTGCGCCGCTGGTGGCAAAGCCCAGTATGACAATAATATACCGGTTACTATTTGCAGCATGATCATTAAAAAAGTAAAGCTCATCAATTGCTGATGTACAGAATGACGACCGAAATTCTTGCGTATTAAAGCGTATAGCATTATGTTGAGCACCAATACTAACACGGCCATATCGCGGTGGTGAGTAAAAATATCACCCACGCTGCTGATCCAGTTATTACGATACCCTCCCTGAAAGTGAGCAGCCACCGCATCAACTTGTTCGCGTACCTCGGTGCCAAAAGCTATCTGGAAAATACTGGCCAGTAAAGCAAGTAATGTGATAACGTATACCAGCGTACCGGTATTTATTTTTTTTGTATCCAGTACTTTCGCTCTGTGATAAGTATAGATCAAAATAGCTAATATAGCCAGCGCCAGCAGCATATGTACGGTAACTATCCACGCTACTAAATTGGTAGAAACCACGATAGAACCTAACCATGCCTGAAAACCTACCAGTACAAAGTTAAACAGGCTTAAAAGAGCTATTCGCTTGCTTTGGCTCCAGTAGCTGAAAGCGTATACAGCTGATAAAAACAGGAATAAGCCGGATATGGCACCGATAAGACGGTTGATGTATTCTGTCCAGGTTTTTTCGGCGTTAAATTCTTCGGGAACTAAGATCGATTTATCCTCACGGATCCGTTTGGCCAGGTCGCTGTAACCAAATACATCCAATGTTTTAGCAAAACGTTGATTTTTGGCTAAACGCTGGTCTACATATTTCTGCTTGTAATCTTTTGGCAGATCGGCGCTGCTGGTGGGTGGGATATATCTTCCGAAGCATTTGGGCCAGTCGGGGCATCCCATTCCTGAGCCTGAGCTACGCACAACTCCACCGGCCAGTATCAAAACAAAAAGGATAATGATTGTTGTGAGCGTGACTTTCTGGAACCGGATTTTTGATGCTGATATACCCATTGAAATAGTAAGTGGTGAATAGTGAGTGGTGAGTAGTGAGCGGGAGCGGTGAGCAGTGAGTTTCAGATTAAAACTCACCACTCACTACTCATAACTCAATCACTATTCACTGCTCACTACTCACCACTCCTCAATAAATTATTTTACTTGTTCGTTTGCTTTCAGCGTGCTGTTAAACTTGTTCAGTTCTTCTAAACCTTTAGGGTTATCTTCAAAGTCATGAGGTAAGTTCGAGCTCATGGTTTGCGAGAAAGGAACTGTTTGAGGGATATAATCCTCTTCGGCACCTGGCTTGCTATAATCATATGGCCAACGGTAAACAGTTGGTATTTCGCCAGGCCAGTTACCATGTAAATGTTCAACAGGTGTTGTCCACTCCAGGGTATTTGCTTCCCATGGATTCTGAGTGGCTTTTTTACCGATGAAGATAGAAGATATAAAGTTATACAGGAAAGCTACCTGTGCACAAGCCGCCATAATAGCCGCCCATGTAATAAAGGTATTTACGGTTAACCAGCGTTGCATGCTTACAAACTCGGTAAAGGCATAGTAACGACGTGGTACACCATCCAGACCCATAAAGTGCATTGGGAAAAACACCAGGTAAGCACCGATAAAGGTTAACCAGAAGTGCAGATAGCCCAATTTCTCGTCCATCATTTTTCCAAACATTTTAGGGAACCAGTGATAAACACCCGCAAGCATGCCAAATATAGCTGCCGAACCCATTACCAGGTGGAAGTGAGCAACCACAAAGTAAGTATCATGCAGGTTAATATCCAGTGCGGCGTTACCCAGGAATATACCTGTTAAACCACCTGATATAAAGAATGACACCATACCAATGGCAAACAGCATAGCAGGTGTAAACCTGATGTTACCGCGCCATAAGGTGGCCAGCCAGTTAAATGTCTTTACCGCCGATGGCACCGCGATGATCAGCGTAGTGATCATGAACACACCACCCAGGAACGGATTCATACCCGTAACAAACATGTGGTGACCCCATACGATAAATGATAATACGGTGATACCTATAAGAGAGTAAACCATCGCATGGTAACCGAAGATCGGTTTACGTGAGTTTACTGACATGATCTCTGATGAAATACCCATTGCCGGCATAATTACGATGTATACCTCCGGGTGACCGAGGAACCAGAACAAGTGCTGGAACAGGATTGGGCTACCACCTTCATAAGGTTGTTGTACACCGTTCAGCACAATGTCTGACAGGTAGAAACTGGTACCAAAGCTGCGGTCAAATATCAGTAACACCACACCTGCTACTAATACAGGGAATGCCAGGATACCTAATATGGCGGTAAGGAATAAAGCCCAGATAGTTAAAGGCATTTTCCAAAGGTCCATACCTTTTGTACGCATGTTCAATACGGTACTTACATAGTTAATACCACCCATTAATGAAGATGCTACGAACATTACCATACTGATGAGCCAAAGGGTCATACCTTCGCCCGAACCCGGCATCGCTTTTGGTAGTGCCGATAATGGCGGATAGATCGTCCAGCCACCGCTGGCGGGCCCTTTTTGAACCAGGAACGATGACAACATCACCACACTGGCTAAAAAGAAGAACCAGTAGGATAACATGTTCATGAACGGAGATGCCATATCACGTGCACCCACCTGAAGAGGTATCAGCAAGTTGGCAAAAGTACCGCTCAAGCCGGCTGTTAACACAAAGAATACCATGATGGTACCATGAATGGTAACCAGCGACAGGTAAAAATCGGCGCTTATACGACCGTTAGGTGCAAAACGACCCAACAATGTGGTTAACAATGGGAAAGTTTTTTCAGGGTATGCTAACTGGATCCTGAACAAAATAGACAATATCATTGCAATAACTGCCATGGTGATCCCTGTGATCAGGAATTGCTTGGCAATCATTTTATGATCCATACTAAATACATATTTAGACAGGAACGATTGGTTATGATGATGTTCGTGACCGTGATCGTCGTGATGTGCTACTCCGTGGTCGTGAACTGCTAATGTTGACATATCGCTTCTCTTTCTATATTAATTATTTAACGCTAACCTATTTTGTGACTCTTTTTTTGGCTGATCCGCAGCGGCAAAATGTAATTCCTTTCTTAAAGCATCGCTCAAGTAAGGTTTTTGTCTTGACAGCCAGGCCTGATATTCGGCTTCGGTAACCACACGTACAACTTTTTGCATGTTATAGTGACCGCCACCGCATATTTTGTTGCAATAAACCAAGTATTCAAATTTAGGATCGTCAAGCTGGGTGCGCATTTGCGCGGTAGTAATAGTTGGGGTAAACTTAAAGAAGGTTGGTAATCCCGGAACCGCGTTAAGCTGAACCCTGAAATGAGGCATGTATACAGAGTGTATTACATCTAACGCCTGGATATTTAACCTAACTGATTTATTAACCGGAAGATACATGGTATCAACCTGCAAGTCATCAAAGCTGCTGCGTTTTTTAAAGTTAACACCTAATTTGTTGGCGGCAGTTACCAGCCTGAAATCTTTAGGCCCTAACTTGCCGTCTTTGCCGGGGTAACGTAGTTCCCAAGCAAACTGATGACCGGTAATGTCAACATTGATAGAAGCAGGTTCACCTTTGGCATCGGTGTTATCCATAATTTTTTGCCAGGTGAAAAAGCCAAACACAACCAGTATAGTTAAAACGATGGCCGGTGCAATTGTCCAGATCTTTTCAATGGTATTGTTATGCGGCAGGAAGTGAGCCCGGCGCTTATCAGAATGCCTGTATTGGAATAAAAATCCAAACAACAATATCTGGGTTACGAAAAACACGATCATGGTTAAAACTGTAGTGACGGTGAACATCTCATCAATTTTAACACCATGTACAGAAGCAGCCTCTGGCAGGGTCATGCTACCTTGTACTGTAAACGACCAGTAGGCACCGTATAAACCTGCTATCAGGAACACCAGGCAAACTACGGCCATAACCGTGTTCCATTTCATGCCTTTTTTGCCTTGTATTTTAAGTGTAAGATCGTATATCTTCAGAATTTTACCTATTACAGCTACGCCAAGGCATACCAGGAAAAATAAAAGCAAATAGTACGCAACACCGGTCCAATCAACCTGAGGTGCATCCGGTTGTCCTCCGGTATTTGCTGTAGCTTCTGTTTGCGCCATCAGCAGGTTTGTGCCCAAAAGCATAAACGCTGTGATAAACGATAGTAATGTTTTAGACTTTATAAGTTTTCTGAATCCCATTTTAATGTCAGTTTGGTATTCTGTATTTTGTTGCAAAAATAACAATTATTATATGTGATGATGAAGGCTCTCCTGCAGGAACGGATGTTTTTTAGGAACAAGCGACTTGAACTTGCTTAAAGCATTCAACATCAAGTAAGTAAACAAACCGGCAAATCCTATGGCAACACCAATTTCAATAGGCGTTATCTGAGACCACCATTCGCCATGCGCACCTATAGTACCCGGCATAATCATGATAAAATAATCAAGCCAGTGACCAACGATCAAAATGATACAGGTAGCTTTCAATACGCTTGTAGCACGTTTTGAATCACGTGACATGATGATCAGCAACGGTGCCATAAAGTTCAGGATAATGGTTAACCAGAACCATGGTTTAAATTCAGGCTCCCATCTTCTCAGGAAGTAAACACTTTCTTCGGGGATGTTAGCGTAGTAGATCAGCAGGAATTGTGCAAACCATACATAGGTCCAGAATATCGAGAAACCAAACATTAACTGGCCCAGGTTATGCAGGTGATCCTGTGTGATCCATTGCATGTAACCGCTCTTTCTTAATAATATAATGGTTAAAGTGATAATTGATAAAGTACTTACCCACATGGCAGCAAAGTTATACCAGCCAAACATAGTGGAGAACCAATGTGCCTCTAATGACATTACCACGTCAAATGAAAATACCGGTTGAGTAAAACCAAAGATTACCAGGAATGCAGCCGAAATAGTGAAGCTCTTTTTGTAATAGAACAAACCACCCAATTCGTCTTCAGTTTCAGAATATTTAGCCAGTAACCAGCCAAATATGGCATAGGCACCTAAAAACACAACTATACGGATCAAAAAGAACGGCATGTTCAAAAACCCGGATTTACCTGCCAAAACAGGATCATAGTTTTCACTGCCCGGAGTAGTAACCCCCTCTAAGTGCCATAATTTATATAAATAAGGGGCCACAGCTTCCTTACCTTCTCCAACTTCGGTATGGTGAGTTAAATTTAAACCCGCTATGATGATAACAAGTAATATTACCGCAGCTATTGGCAATACCCTGGCAAAGGCTTGTGGTACACGCAACAAAGATGCCGACCAACCTGCTTGCGCTACATACTGCAGGGCGCAGAAAAATACACCGGCCGTGCAAACGCAGGCAAAGTAATAACCACACAGCAATAAATTAGCAAATGTGCGCTCACCATGACCGAGTAAAAAACCACCGGCTATGGTTATTACACCAACAACTATGGCAGCTAAACTCCATGTTTTTGCCTTACCGGTAAAAACAAATTGCTCGTCTAAACTATTATGAGTATTCATTCAGTTCTAATTCTTATAAAGTTTGTAAATGGTGAACATACATGATCACTTTCCAGCGTTCTTCCGGGGCCAGCTGTGAAGCGTATGAACCCATTGCATTTACACCGTAAGTAATGGTATGGTATATTTTACCGTCTGTTAAGTCTTTCATGGCACCACCACGTGATGATTGTCCTTTTGAATAGGATGGCGGCGGCGGATAACCATGCTGTGTTACCAAACCATCACCCTGACCATTAACACCATGACATGGAGAGCAAAAATGTTCAAACAAAATTTTTCCTTCTTTATAGTTTGCCTGGGTTTGGGCCAGTACACTTTTTACTTCAACGCTTGCCAGTTCATATCCATCTTTTGTGTTTGGATAATCAAACTTGGTAAAACCTACCGGTATAGTTCCGGCTGGCGGTACCTGCGCGGTTTTGCCATCCTTAAAATTCGGGTTCTTTTGATCCGGATCGTATGCGATATGCTCGTACATATTAGGCGCGTACTCCCATCCGGTACTCCTTTTATCTTTGCACGACGTTACTACAATCGAAGCAGCGATAATGATAACTATTGTTCCTAATATTCTAAATTTATTCATAGCTAACATATTTTCTGTCGTTATGCTTAACTTCACTTGCCCCTGCTTCTTTTAATATTGTGTTGATATCCTCGTGTGGAACATTTCCTTTTGCGTCAATAGCTATCACAAACTTGTCGTTGGTAGCTCTCAGGTCCATTACTCTTGGTGCACGACCCGGGAAAAGGTGCGTAGCGAAAAAGAAGGTAAAGGCCATACCGTATGATGCGAATAATACTGTCCACTCAAAAGTTACGGGGATAAAATCGGGGATAGCGAAAAAGTTTTTACCGCCGATATCCATTGGCCAGTCATGTACCAGGAAGTAATAAACCAAAGTAAAAATGGTTGTACCGCCCATACAGCCGAACATAAAGGCCGCGTAACCTAATCTGGAATCCCTGATACCCAGTTTAGCGTCGATACCGTGGATAGGCATTGGCGTGTAAACATCGTAAATAGGAACACTATTTTTTTGTAGTTTGTCAATCCCGTGCATCAGATCATCGGGATCATCAAAAATGCCTAATATATATTTGGTGCTACTCATCTTTATTATGCTTTTTCGTATTCAGAATGGTCAATACTATCAAATTTGATCAGGTTCTCTTTGTAGAACTCTACATGGGCCGGATCAAGGTGACCTTCGGCAATTTGTTTCTTCTTAGCCTGCTCACTCGCGCTCTTCAGCAGTAATTTCACTTCCGCAATCGCTACAGAAGGCATCACCCGGATGAACAACAGGAACATGGTAAAGAATATACCGATCGATCCAACAAACACACCTACGTCAACCCAGGTTGGGTAAAACATGGCCCAGCTTGAAGGAATGTAATCGCGGTGTAAGGAAACAACGATGATCACAAAACGCTCAAACCACATACCTATATTTACAATGATAGATAGTACCCATGAAATTGGGATATTGGTTCTAACTTTCTTTGACCACATCATCTGGGTCATCAATACGTTACAGCCATACATCATACAGGCAGCCCACCAGTACGGACCGATAAACCTGTTTAAGAAGGTGTATTGCTCATATTCGCCACCAGAATAGTAAGCGATAAAGAACTCCGTGATATACGCCACACCTACTACCGAACCTGTTACCAGGATAATCTTGTTCATCGATTCGATGTGGAACATGGTGATGTAGTTTTCCAGACCTAATACTTTACGGGTTACCAGTAACAGCGTTTGCACCATGGCGAAACCTGAAAAGATAGCTCCCGCAACGAAGTATGGAGGGAAAATGGTAGTATGCCATCCCGGTTCAAGGGATGTGGCAAAGTCCATAGATACGATGGTGTGTACCGAAAGTACCAGTGGTGTTGATAAACCTGCTAATATTAATGATACGGTTTCAAAACGCTGCCAGGTTTTAACTGAGCCTGTCCAGCCGAATGAAGCTACCGAATAAATACGGCGGCGGATACCGGTTGCGCGGTCACGGATAGAAGCCATATCCGGCAATAAACCTGTGTACCAGAATACCAGTGAAACCGAGAAGTAAGTTGATATCGCGAATACGTCCCAAATCAGCGGTGAGTTAAAGTTAACCCATAATGAGCCGTACTGGTTTGGTAAAGGCAATGAATAAACAGCCATCCACGGGCGGCCCATGTGAGCGCCGATATAGGTGGCCGCGCAAATTACCGCGAAGATAGTCATCGCTTCGGCCGAGCGGTTAATAGAGTTACGCCAGTTTTGACGGAATAGTAATAACACAGCCGAGATCAGCGTACCGGCGTGACCGATACCTACCCACCACACGAAACCGGTAATATCCCAGGCCCATCCTACTGTTTTATTTAATCCCCATGACCCGATACCGTACCAGAAGGTGTAGCTGATGGAGAATACCCAAAGTAATGCTCCGAGTGAGGCTACCGTAAAACCGATCCACCAAGCTTTACTTGGCATATTTTCTACGGGACGTAATATATCGTCAGTGATCTGACCATAGGTAATGTCATTACCCGTTATTAACGGTTCCCTTATTATTGATTCACTATGAGATGCCATATATTTTAATCTCTGTATATAAAAATTTTAAGCCTCTAATTCAACTGCGTTTCTAACCTTTACCTGGTAACCGATACCTGGCTGTACGTTTAACTCTTCCAGCACGTAGTAAGTTCTTTCGCTCTTCAGTGCTTTTGAAACTTCTGAATTAGGATCGTTTCTGTTACCAAAAACAATAGCGTTTGCAGAACATGTTTGCTGACAAGCCATTTTGATCTCGCCGTCTTTAAGCGGGCGTTTTTCAATTTTAGCTTTCAGTTTACCAGCTTGTATACGTTGTACGCACATAGAGCATTTTTCCATTACACCGCGGAAACGGGTAACAACATCCGGGTTTAACACCAGTTGAGTATGCTCATTGTTCAGGTAGTTATCAAAACGTGAATCGTTCCAGTAGTTGAACCAGTTAAAGCGGCGTACTTTGTAAGGGCAGTTATTTGCGCAATAACGGGTACCCACACAACGGTTGTATGCCATCTGGTTTAAACCTTCTGATGAGTGTACGGTTGCTAATACCGGGCAAACTGTTTCGCAAGGTGCGTGGTCACAGTGCTGACAAAGCATTGGCTGATGCACTACGGTTACGTTATCAAAGGCATCATCCTTTAATTTGTCTATTTCGTACTCCTCGGTAATGTTTTCACCTTTTTCTTCGTAGCTGTAATAACGGTCGATACGAATCCAGTGCATTTCGCGGCGGCGGCGTACCTCGTCTTTACCAACTACAGGAATGTTATTCTCCGCGTTACAAGCTACCACGCAGGCACCGCAACCGGTACAGGCGTTCAGGTCGATAGCCATAACCCAGTCATAAACCGGGCGATCGTGGCTTGGTACATCCCATAAGCTCTCTTCGTCATAGTTCTTATGGCCTTTTTCATTACCACTGTGAACAGCTGGGTTCTTTTTGTATTCGGCAAATTTAGCTTCGCGGATTACACTACGACCCTCGTAAGAGTGGTGCGTTTGTGTTTGCGCAAGCGGTGATTTGATACCTGTTGGATTAAATTCGGTAACTACAGCGGTAGTTTGGAAAGTTCCGTTACGGAAGCTGTAGAAAGGGAACGCGTTTTTACCTACGTTATCACCTACCGGACCGGCATTGGTACGACCATAACCAACAGCTATAGATACAGTACCTTGCGCCTGACCAGGTTGGGCCAGTACAGGTAACTCAACAGTGTAACCGTTAGCGGTTATTTTGATCACATCACCTTCGCTCAGTTTTAATTTTTTGATATCGGCAACAGAAACAGCTACAAAGTTATCCCAGGTAACTTTCGAAACCGGGTCTGGCAATTCCTGTAACCATGGGTTGTTGGCACGTTTACCATCGCCTATGGCAGGTGATTGATAAACCTGCAATTCAAACTTACCATCACCAGCCGCGATTGAAGCGCTGTGTGTCAGGATAGTTTGCGCTACAGCATTCAGATCACGGTTAAAAGTGTAAGTACCTGCAGTGTTCGGTGTAGTTTTGATCATACCGGTCTGCAACAGGGTTTCCCAGCCTTTTTGGCCAGATAAACCACCTTTGGCAAGCAGGTTATCGTTCCAGTTGTTACGAACGAAGGTATAGTAATCTTTAACCGGGTTTTGTGCCCATACCAGTAAGCTATGCTCGGCCTGGCGGGTGTTATATACCGGGTTAATGGTTGGCTGTATAACAGTATAGTAACCTTCAACGGCGTTAGCATCGCCCCATGACTCCAGGTAATGGTGGTTTGGCGCTATTACATTGGATACTAAAGCGGTTTCATCATCATGATCGGCAAAGGATACTCTCAAACGTGCCTTAGCCAGCGCGTCTTTAAATTCTTTCGCTTTAAAGTAATCGTAAGCCGGGTTAACGTTCAGGAATAATACACCTGCAACTTCACCTCTGCCCAACTCATTTACAAACTCAACAAACTCAGCATCGTTACCGGCGTATTGTTTTGATGGATTATCCAGATCGATAGTAGTACCGTAGCTGCCCAGCAGGGAGTTGATGGCATTTACTAAAACCTGTGTAGCTACATCATTTGAACCTGCTACTACCAAAGCTTTTCCTTTAGCGGCAACCAATTCTTTAGCGGCAATAGTAATAGCGTTCTCCGCTGCTTTGCTGCTTAATTTTTTTGAACCAGGTAAAGTAGTACCAGAAATAGCATTGTATAAGTTGATGATAGCGATACCTTCTTCTGATGGTTTGATCGCTAAACGGTTATCGGCATTGGTACCGGTAAGGCTCATACCGCTTTCAAACTGGATGTGACGTGACATCTTTTTGCTTTCCAGCGATTTGTTATTACGGTTTGATACGTACTGACGGGTAAACTCTTCACCAGAGATCCAGGTTCCCAGGAAATCGGCGCCAAAGCTTACAATTACATCTGCTTTATCAAAGTTGTAATGTGGTATTACGGCTTTACCAAAGCTGTTTTGGTTGGCTTGTATAATGCCTGTGTAGGATACGGCATCGTAAGTAACATGTTTAGCAGTTGGATATTGCTTAATAAATTCGGCAATTACAGCTAAAGTAGAAGGGCTGTTGATGCTTGATGTTACCAAACGGATGTTTTTACCGGCTGCTTTGATAGCGGCCAGTTCTTTGATCACAAAAGCATCGATCTCAGACCACCCGGCTTCACCGCCGTTCAGTTTTGGATCTTTTAAACGGTTTACATCATACAGATCCAAAACCGAAGCCTGAGCCTGCGCGCTTAAGCCGCCTTTTGAAAAAATATCGTTAGGGTTACCCTCAACCTTAATAGGGCGACCTTCACGTGTTTTAACTAATATGGCCTGTCCCTCGTAACTTGAAGAATAGTAGTTTGCTACGCCCGGTGTAACCTCTTCAGGTTTGATCAGGTAAGGGATTGATTTATGTACAGGTACACGCTGACAAGCTGCCAGGGTAACCGCTCCTACACCAAACCCAAGCGCCTTTAAAAAGTCGCGACGTGGGGTTTTAGCAGATAAACCATCTCCGCTGAGTATTTCCTCAATTGGAATAGGCTCGGCAAATTCGTTTTTATTTTTCTCAACAAATTCTGGTGTTCTGTTTAGTTCTTCTAAACCTTTCCAGTATTTTTTATTGCTGTCCATTTAAGTTATATAAACTGTAATGCTAAAATTCTTATTTATTAATAGTGGCACTTGCCGCACTCGATACCGCCTAACACTGCGGCTGTAACTTTCTCGCCCTTCTTGATCTTATCGTGAGCAGCAAGTATGCTATCGTAGTAAGCGTTTCCTTTACCGTTAACTTCTGTACGTTTGTGGCACTGGATACACCATTTCATAGTTAATGGCGAATACTGATAAACCTCTTTCATGGTTTGAACCGGGCCATGGCAGGTTTGGCATTTGATGCCGCCAACCTTAACGTGCTGTGAGTGGTTAAAGTAAGCCAGATCCGGCAGGTTGTGAACGCGTATCCACTGGATAGGTTTAGCCTGGGTGCTGTCATACTTTTGAGTTTTTGGATCATAACCCAAAGCATCGTATATTTTATGTATCTCCGGCGACTCGGTTTTAACAACCTTGTGGCAGTTCATACAAACGTTAAGCGAAGGAATAGAAGCGTTCTTTGATTTGTAAGCGCCTGAGTGGCAATACTGACAATCAATTTTCATGGTACCTGCGTGTAACTCATGTGAGTATTTAATAGGCTGTACCGGTTGGTAACCTGTGTGCACGTTAGTGTTCCACAAGGTAACCCATCCCCAGCTGCCCATAGCAAGTGTACCGCAAAGGATAATGAAGAATACCAGCTTCTTATTTTTAAGGATCCTTTTGATCAGGTCTTTTTTCTTAGCCTCGGCTACTTCTTCGGCAGTTGGTTCAGCTTCTTCGTCAATTACAACACCTTTACCTTTTAACAGCAGGCGCTCTAAAGTGGCTACAACCCTGTTTAATACCAGTATTACAATAAATGCAATAATGATAACAGCTACCAAACCCCAGATAACCATACTGCTTGGACCGGTTTCAGCAGCCGCAGTTTTACCATCGCCGGCACCTGGTTTTGGAGCAGACTGCATGGTTTTCCATTCAGTACGCACATAATCTATAACGTTAGTTACATCAGCGTCAGAAAGTTCGGTAAATACCGTCATCCCTGCCTGATTGAACTTGTTATAGATCGCCAAAGCTTTAGGATTCTTGGCAGCGATCAAAGCCTGGTTGTTCTGGATCCATTTGATCAGGTACTTGTCGTCCGTTTCTTCAGTAAGCTGCGGACCCAAAGCAGGGCCAATTAATTGCTGATCGATCTTATGACAGGCAGTACATTTGGATTTGAAGATGGCTTCGCCTTTAGCCGCGTCGGCCTGAGCATAAGCATTTGAAAAACCCCAAAAAGCAAACCCGGCAATTAGAAGAACCGACCTTGAGAATTGTTTAAAAATCAATGAGAAATTTCTCATAAAGTGTATTTATGCTAAATAATTTTTATATTAATGTTTGAAACCGCTGTAAAGATGTACGCTCCATCTCATTATTTCAGGCACAAAAGTAAAATTTATTACAGTATCGCTGACACATAAATGACAGTAACCTATAATTTATAATCGTTCTAAATAACTACAAAAAGCCTTTTAAACAACGCAGGGAGGCTTTTTGGCCAACAATGCAATTTTTCAAACACCAAACTGCATTGCCGGCATATTTGAATTTTAAATTATTGTTTTAATATCCAGGCAAATATCAATGGTGCAACAATGGTTGCGTCGCTTTCTACAATAAACTTAGGGGTATGTATATCCAGCTTGCCCCAGGTTATTTTTTCGTTGGGTACCGCCCCTGAATAAGAGCCATACGAGGTAGTTGAATCTGATATCTGGCAAAAGTAGCTCCAGAACGGGACGTCATGCATCTCCATATCCTGGTAAAGCATCGGTACCACGCATATCGGGAAGTCGCCGGCTATGCCGCCGCCTATCTGGAAAAACCCTATTCCCTTGCCCGATGAGTTTTTGGTATACCAGTCGGCAAGCCAGGCCATATACTCAATACCGCTCTTCATGGTTGAGGCTTTGATCTCACCTTTGATCACATAGGAGGCAAAGATGTTACCCATAGTACTGTCTTCCCATCCTGGTACAACAATAGGCAGGTTTTTTTCGGCAGCGGCCAGCATCCAGGAGTTCTTTGGATCTATTTCATAATACTGCTCCAATTCGCCGCTTAATAATATCTTGTACATGTATTCATGCGGAAAATAACGCTCACTGCTGTTATCAGCATCTTTCCATATTTTATGGATATGTTTTTGTAAACGACGGAAAGCCTCTTCCTCAGGGATACAGGTATCGGTAACACGGTTATAATGGTTCTCTAGCAGATCCCACTCTTCCTGCGGACTCAGGTCACGATAGTTAGGCACTCTTTTATAGTGTGAGTGCGCCACCAGGTTCATGATATCCTCTTCCAGGTTGGCGCCTGTACAGGAAATAATGGCGATTTTATCCTGACGGATCATTTCGGCCAGCGAAATGCCCAGTTCGGCCGTACTCATGGCACCGGCAAGGGTAACCATCATTTTGCCACCTTCGTCAAGGTGTGTTTCATATCCTTTTGCCGCGTCCATTAATGCTGCCGCGTTAAAATGCAGATAGTTTTTTTCAATAAACTGCGAAATAGGTCCTCTTGTGATGCTCATAGTATATCAATAAAATTTCGGCACAAAAGTAGGGATTTTTATAATGTGCAGATGTGCAAATTTCAGATGTGCAGATGAGTTAATGATGTGTTGATGAAATATTGATGTGCAGATATGCGAATTTCAGATGTGCGGATGTTTTATTGATGTGCGGATGTACAAATTTCAGATGCGCAGATGAAAATATTGATTAAATGTACACATCACCAAAATTTGCACATCTGAAATTTGCACATTTGCACATCTGAATACCATATATGAAAAAACTTATTACCGTTCTCTTTATATTGATCAGCGTTCCATCCGCGTTTTCGCAAACACATCTCCTGCCCAAATTTATCAGGAAAATGTATTTTGATAAAGATACCACCAAGAAAAGCAGCTTTGTTATTTTACCGGTGTTAAGTTCCGCTCCCGAAACCGGGCTTGAGGTGGGCGGTGCAGGCTTATATTCTTTTTACACCGATACCGTAAGCCGTAATACCCGGGTATCCAACATTTTCGGATATGCTACCATAACTACTAAGGGACAAAACAGGCTAAGCCTGAGCACCAGTTATTGGACTCCGCAAAACAAATATCATTTTACAGCAGGTATTGGTTATATTAACTTTCCTTTTGATTTTTATGGCATTGGCAATAATACCCTCAAAGCAAATACCGACCGGATTGGCCAGAAACGTGTTAAACTAAACTTCGCCGCTGAAAAAAAGGTAGCCGATAATTTTTATGTGGGTTTGGTTGCCGGTGGCGATCACTACAGTTTTAGCGACGGACAACCCAACAGTATTTTTTATACCGCCCCTCGCGTACAGTTCCGAACCGGTGGCACCAGTGTTTACATAGGCCCAAGCCTTATTTTCGATAGCCGCAACAACAACACTTACACTACCCGTGGTGCATTGATCTCCACTTCCTTACAGTTAACCAAAGGCTTATCCGGTTTTGATTACAAAGGGGGCTTTTTTAATATTGAGTACAGTCAGTTTTTCTCGCTGAGTAAAAAATTGGTATTGGGGATAGACATACAGGATCAGAGCCTGATAGGCGGCCAGTCGCCATTTTTTATGATGCCGACTTTGGGTAATGACGAAATTATGCGCGGCTATTACAATGGCCGTTACCGTGATCGTAACCTTACCGTTGGGCAAACCGAGCTGCGTTACCGCCTCACTGAGCGGATCGGCGTAGTAGGTTTTATAGGGACAGGCGAGGTGTTTAATAAAGATTTTAGTTTTAGCGACCTGAAACCAAACTACGGCGGCGGTCTCCGTTACTTTTTCGACATAGAAAAAGGCCTGAGCATACGTGCCGACTATGGCATTGGTCAAAAAATTGCCGGCGAAGCCAGACAAAGTGGATTTTATGTAGGATTAGGGCAGGCGTTTTGATTTTTGAGTAAGGATTTTTGGAACAAAGAGCAAGGATTTTGTATCCTTTGTCTTGTTCATTGCTCCAAAAATATTTATTCTTCCAGTCCTTGCTCTTTGTTCCAAAAATCCTTGCTCCAATCAGTACCTAATCAAAAAATGCTCCTTCTCGGCTCTGCCTGATTTGAAGAATACCAGTCCGATCCAAAACAGATCAACCGTTACGGTAACCTGCGGATGCGCTTTGATCTGCGTCCAGGCTTCCTTCATACCTTCGCTCCAGTAAATATCATCAAATATCAGCAGAGTATCTTCATGCACTTTTGGCAGGCACCATTCAAAATATTTCAAAGTGGCATCTTTTTGATGGTTTCCGTCTACAAACACAAAGTCGAGCTGGTCGAGCTGGCTGATAATGCCCGGTAGGTTGTCATCAAAGTTGCCGGTGATCAGTTCAATCTCATTAAAACCAGCCTGCGTAAATGTTTCTTTAGCTACCCCGGCCGTTTGCGGACAGCCTTCCATGGTATAAATATGGGCGCTGGGGGCACCCTCCTGCAGGTAAAGCGTGGTGATACCCAGGCAGGTACCCAGTTCAATAATATTGCGTGGTTTAAAGCGGGCAACCAGCCGGTAAAGCAGTTGCGCCAGCTTGGGTTGCTTTAAAGCATTGGCGGCAATGTCACCAATTCGCTTTTGGCGGTTATTATTCAAATGTGATCCTGCGCCCAGATCAGTCACGGTGATCACACGATTGTCAACAAGTAATTTTTTGCGGATATTTTCGATCTCGTGGTATGTTTTTTGGGCGGTATGATCGTAAATAACTGAATCAACCAGCTGATAAACAAACGGAGAGTGTAAGCCGTGCCTGTTTTTAGCCCGGATGCGGTGCAACAGGTAATCCTTAACAAACCTAAAATTTAACATCGCTGTAAAAATAAATAAAGGTTTAGTATTTTAGCATTACGGCGTATGATTAATCCAACTGAAGTAAATTCCCTGATCCGCTTACTTGACGACCCTGATAGTGAGATATATGAGCATGTGCATGACAAACTATTGGCATATGGCGTGGAGGCCATCGCTTATTTGGAAAGCGCTTTTGAACAAGCTTTTGACGCGATACAGCAAGAACGTATAGCCAACCTGGTTCATGAAATCCAGTTCATTACTCTAAAGAACGACTTAAAACTCTGGCATCAGAGCGGAGCGTTTGACCTGTTGCAGGGTATTCTGATTATTAACCGCTATCAGTACCCTGATCTGGACGAGCAAAAGATCATTAACCAGATAGAAGGCATTAAACGCGACATCTGGATACAGATGATGCACGAAGCCAGCCCCAAAGAGCAGATCAAGCTGATCAACCATGTGTTTTATAATATCTATGGTTTTAGCGGCAATACCTCTAATCACCTCGATCCGCAGAACAGTTATATAAGCCAGGTGCTCGACATCAAGAAGGGTAACCAGATATCGCTGGCCATCATTTATTCTATAGTGGCTCAAAAGCTGGATATACCGGTGTATGGTGTAAATCTGCCGCAGCATTTTATTTTAGCGTATCTGGATGAAAGTCAGCAAAGTGAATTTGAAAGCGGCATCCTGTTTTACATCAACGCTTTTAACAAAGGGTTTATATTTGGTCGCCGCGATGTGGATATGTTCCTGAAACAGCTAAACCTGAAAGCTGACAAGCAGTTTTATGAGCCCTGCTCCAATACCGATATCATCCGCAGGGTGATCCGCAACCTGATCAGCGCGTACGAGAATTTAGGCTCGGCAGAAAAGGTTGATGAGATGAACGAGTTGCTGTTGATTTTGGAATAATCAAATCCCCTACCCCCATTGATGCATACACCATTGGATGATATCATTACTCCGCGATTGATACTTCGCCTCATGAGCAGTGATGTTGTTGAAGCTTGTTTGGCCGGTAATTTACGAAGCGCCGGGCGATTGCTTGGAGCCAGCATTCCCAAAGAACTGCTGGAACACACCAGCAGTTTTGAATATGGTCGGCGACAGCTCAACAATGATCCGGACTATTTCCCCTGGTCGGCCCGGGCTGTTATTTTACCCGAAGAACAGGTGATGATCGGCCTGATCCGTTTCCACAGCCGCCCAGATCCGGAATACCTGCATGCTTATGTTCGGGATGCGGTTGAATTAGGCTACCGGATCTTTAAAGGTTACCAAAGGCTTCGTTATGCTACCGAAGCTATAACCGCCATGATGACCTGGGCACAAACCGAGTTTGGTGTTACTAAATTTGTTGCTTCTGTATCCCCGGAGAATATACCATCCATGCAATTGGTAACCCGTTTAGGTTTTACAAAAATTGGTGAGGCGATGGATGATGTGGATGGTTTGGAGTATGTGTTGTTATATGAAGCACAAGAGGTATTATAGGCTGGATTATAAACTAACTACTTCATATCCCCTACTTATCACAAACCCTTCAACTCCTGTGGAAGTATGAATGGAATAGTATTTTAAATCTTGGTCTATCCTGATACTTTCAAGAAAACCCGGATTAAAATAATTGCGCATTCGCTCTAAGTATAATTTTTGTTCGACCGAAAAATCATCGAAGCTTTCGGATTCGGTTATATCAAATACAATATTGTCTTGCTGAAAACTGCTAAACTCCTGTAAAACTACGCCATAAAAGCTGAGCTTACGCTTAATAGTTAAGCCGTTAGGTCTATCGTTTTCTAAAAGATAATTTTCTAAGGTTAACGCCGTAATCTTCTTGCGAAGACCTATGCAGATGTCCTGAATAATACCGTCATGAAAATTCTCTGGAATCGATTTTATCATCCTGTTTACTTTCCCTTCAAAAACCCATTTTCGTCCAACCAGTTGGTGGCCCAGTCAAACCATTTGCCTTTGTTTTTGGAATTGTTTAGGCCAAAGCCGTGACCGCCTTCCTGAAACAGGTGCATTTCGGCCTTTACGCCATTTTTAAGCAGGGCATCATAAAACAGCAGACTGTTTTGCACAGGTACGGTTTTATCATCTTCGGCATGTATTAAAAATGTTGGTGGGGTATTGGTTGTAATTTGTTTTTCATTGGAATACAGATCGACCTGTGCCGCTGATGGTGTTTTACCGATCAGGTTCTCGCGCGAGCCTACATGAGCCTGCTCACCAAAAGTGATCACCGGGTAAATCAGCATCATAAAATCCGGACGAACACTAATCCCGTTATTTTCAATAACAGGTTTATCAAAATGAGTCCCCGCGGTAGAGGCCAGGTGCCCCCCTGCCGAAAAGCCAATGATACCGATCTTGTTGGGATCGATACCCCATTCTGCCGCCCGTTTGCGCACCATCATAATAGCAGTTTGCGCATCCTGCAGCGGACCAATGGATTTGTCCTGCATAATCTGGTCACTGGGCAGGCGGTATTTTAACACAAAAGCTGTAACACCTATTTTATTAAACTCCTGTGCAATGGCCATACCTTCATGTCCCGAAGCCAGGCCCGAATAACCACCACCCGGAATAACTATTACTGCCGCCCCATTAGCTTTATCTTTTGGCAAAAAACAAGGTGTAAGCGTTGGTTGGCTTACATGGTCTATCCAGGATCGCTGATCAGTTTTTTCGACATAAGCGGCAGGAGTGGGTTTGGAATTGGGTACGCCTTTGGGATATAAGGCGATTGCCTTTTCCTGGCTATAAGCCGCCGTTGTTGCTATCATTAAAATAAAGGCTGATAAAATGGTTTTCATAAATAAAGTTTGTAAATGGGTTTGGCAAGTTACAATTTCTGTTTAAAACAAAAAACGGTGCTTTCAATTATGAAAGCACCGTTGAATTTTTAATGCGACATAGGGACTTGCATATGCATTACTTAACTTTTAGGCCCGCCAAATTCCATCAGATAAGCTTTTAAAAATTCGTTAAGCTCACCATCCAGCACGGCCGCGGCATTGGATGTTTCATGATCGGTACGCAGATCCTTCACCAGTTTGTATGGGTGTAGTACGTAGTTTCGGATCTGTGAGCCCCATTCAATTTTCTTTTTGTTGCCTTCAATGGCGTTGGTGATCTCCATGCGTTTACGCATCTCAATTTCATACAGTTGCGATTTGAGTAAGCGGATAGCATTATCCTTATTTTGTAGCTGCGAGCGCGACTCCTGGTTTTTAATAATGATGCCTGATGGCTTGTGGTATAAACGCACGGCGGTTTCCACCTTGTTCACGTTCTGGCCGCCGGCACCGCCAGAGCGGAAGGTTTCAAACTCAATATCAGCCGGGTTAATATCAATTTCGATGGTATCATCAACCAAAGGATAAACATATACCGACGCGAATGAAGTATGGCGCTTAGCATTGGCATCAAACGGCGATACCCGCACCAAACGGTGAACCCCGTTCTCGCCCTTTAAATAACCATAAGCAAAATCACCTTCCAATTGCAGGGTTACGGTTTTTACACCGGCTACATCACCTGGCTGATAATCCTGCTCGGTAACTTTGTAGCCGTTTTTTTCGCCCCACATAATATACATACGCATAAGCATGCCCGCCCAGTCGCAGCTTTCGGTACCGCCGGCACCTGCTGTAATTTGCAATACGGCATTAAACTGGTCTTCCTCGGCCGAAAGCATGTTTTTAAATTCCAGCTCTTCTACTACCTTAATGGCGGTGTTATATTGCTCCTGCATTTCTGCTTCGGAAGCATCACCACTTTGATAAAATTCAAAAAGCACGCCGGTATCATCAATTACCGATGATACTTTCTGAAACTCATCTGTCCATACTTTTTTGGTTTTGATGGATGCCAGTACTTTTTCGGCTTCTTTGGGCTGATCCCAAAAATGGGGGCCTACGGTTATTTCCTGTTCTATTTTTAATTGGTCAAGCTTCTTGTCGATGTCAAAGATGCCTCCTCAGGGAAACTAATCTATCCCTTAAATCCTGAATCTGTTCTTTAGTCATTTGGCAAATATATACAATTTGATAATCGGCATAAATAAAAAAAGGGGCATTTTAGATTGCCGCATAGTAGACTCACTCTGTCATCGCTGCGCTCATCATCCCTCTCTCTGCCCACGGCGCAAAGAGGGCGTTTAAAAATTGATCAAAGATAAAAGGACAGAGGAGCAAAGACTTTTCCCCCACCTTCTTTCCAGCGAAGCTGAAGAGAGGGTCGTCCAGCGAAGCCCAAACGGGGTGAGTCGATACCGAGCTACAATTTGATAATCGGCATAAAATAAAAAAGTTCCGAAGCTATACTTCACCGAGAGCATGAAACATGATTCTTAAGCAGACGGGCTATTTTTCTAAAAAGACGGTTAACATGGTTTACACTTTTCATGGTTAACACTTGCCCTTAAAATAGTGTAAATCATAATTTCGGCATTTACCTCAACAAAAAAGACCCGCAAATTTGCGGGCCTCATCAGGGGTTATTATTTTATTAAGCCACCATCAGTTTATCAAGCAATAAACTCAGGTCGGCTTTGTTACCATTTAGTTTGGTAAGCATATTAGTTAAGCCAAATTCTTTAATCTGTTCGCTTTTTGATGCCTTTACCAACTCCTGCATCACCTGAGGTATCAGCGCGTTTGCTGTGGCCAATGCTTGTACCGGGTCAATATGATAAAAAGTATTCAACCGGTTGGCAAAGCGGTTTACGATGCTTGACACTAAAGAATGATTGTAAATACCCGACGACTGAAAGTACTTGATCAGCTCTTTCAATTTTCCATTTTCCATCTGGCCTTTTAAAACCTCAATGATGGAACTTGATGCTTCGATCATCACTGCTTCGCGGTGCTTTGCAGGTATTACAGGGTTGTTAACAACAGCCGTCCCGGCGTTATTTTTTATAAGCAAAAAAAGTTTTTCAAACATGACCTCTTTTATTTTTACTTTTAAATTTACAAATTGATGATAAATTACTCATTTGATTACCAACAAGACAAATATATCAAATAATCATTTGAAATATCCAAACGATTGTCAAATATTTTTAAAATTTTCGTAATTTTTAGGTGTAAAACAAACACTATGTAAACAGTGTTAAAACAACACTAAGAATTGTTAGTTTCATATTTAATATCCACCTAACAATTAACTTGTTACTTTTGTTAAAAAACACTTCAATTATGCTGCCAAACATCGATTTTACCACCACCCAGAGTTATAAATATTTAACCGATCATTACATCGACATCGTATCGAAAAGCCTGAAAGAGCTATTTGACACTGATAAAGAGCGTTTTAAGAAATTCTCTATCCAGTTTGAAGACATTTTGTTTGATTATTCCAAAAACCGGATAGACGAGCAAACTATCGCTTTATTGATACAATTGGCCAAGGAATGTTCAGTAAATAAGGCAATTGAAGCCATGTTCTCGGGCGAAAGGATCAACGTTACCGAAGACCGCCCGGTGCTGCATATTGCCCTGCGTAACCGCAGCAACAAACCTATTTACGTTGACGGTAAAGATGTGATGCCCGATGTAAATAAAGTGCTTGACCACATGAAAGATTTCAGCCACGCTATTATATCCGGCGACTGGAAAGGCTATACCGGCAAACCGATCACCGATGTGGTGAACATTGGCATAGGCGGATCTGACCTGGGTCCGGTAATGGTTACCGAAGCATTAAAGGCTTACAAGAACCATTTGACCCTGCACTTTGTATCTAACGTTGATGGCACCCACATTGCCGAAACCCTGAAAGTTGTTGATCCGGAAACTACTTTATTCCTGATCGCTTCAAAAACTTTTACTACACAGGAAACTATGGCGAATGCGCATAGCGCCCGTGATTGGTTCCTGGCTGCCGGCGCAAAAGAGGCCGATGTGGCTAAACATTTTGCTGCCCTGTCAACCAATTCTGCCGCTGTAGAAAAATTCGGTATCGACACCAAAAACATGTTTGAGTTTTGGGATTGGGTTGGCGGCCGTTATTCTTTATGGAGCGCTATCGGTCTGTCTATCTCTTTAAGCATTGGCTTTGATAATTTTGTAAAACTGCTGGAAGGCGCCCATGCTACCGACGAGCATTTCCGCACTACCGAGTTCGACCAGAACATCCCGGTGATACAGGCCTTAATTGGCATTTGGTATAATAACTTCTTTGAATCAGAAACCAATGTGATATTACCATACGACCAGTACATGCACCGCTTTGCCGCCTACTTTCAACAAGGCGATATGGAAAGTAATGGTAAACATGTGGATCGAAATGGGAAAGAGGTTGATTACTCTACCGGCCCGATCATCTGGGGCGAACCAGGCACCAACGGTCAGCACGCTTTTTATCAGCTGATACACCAGGGTACTAAACTGATCCCTGCCGATTTTATAGCGCCCGCGCAATCGCACAATCCGCTTGGCGAACACCATAACATGTTACTGTCAAACTTCTTTGCACAAACCGAAGCTTTAATGAACGGTAAAACCGAAGAAGTAGTGATCGACGAGTTAAAAGCCGCCGGTAAATCTGAGGCAGAAATAGCGGAGATAGCTCCTTTCAAGGTATTTGAAGGTAACCGTCCTACCAATTCATTCCTGCTTAAAAAGATCACTCCGCATAGCCTGGGTTCGTTAATTGCGATGTACGAACATAAAATATTTGTACAAGGCATTATCTGGAACATTTACAGCTTTGACCAATGGGGTGTTGAACTGGGCAAACAACTGGCCGGCAAAATTCTTCCAGAACTGAAAGATAACAGCGAGATCAGCAGCCACGATTCATCAACCAATGGTTTGATCAATCAGTATAAAGCCTGGAGGTAACCTCCAGCCCCAGCCAATTGGCGGAGGAGCTTTTGATTTGCATATTCATTTTATAATAAAAGAGCCCACAATTGTGGGCTCTTTTATTATAAAATTCTTCACTGTTCGAAGTCTCTGACTTCGGACGACTATGTCTGTAGTTTAAAACTGCAGACAGTTGGCTGGTTCAATGTTTTCCTGTAGTCTGAAGACTACAAGCATAATGGTTCGAAGTCAGAGACTTCGAACAGCGCGAGGGCGTTTTTTTATTTTTTCCTCGCTTAAACTTTAGCGCTAAAATAGTCTCTATACCTGTATAATTTAAGAGCAATTCATATGACCAAACCTTTTAAACCTATCATAATAGTACTGTTGACTGTTATGCTTGCATCATGCGGCGCAATCCGTGAAAGCCTGGATGCAGCGAGACCTGTAAATCTGAGCGCACTAAAATTAGGGATGAGCAAAGATGAAGTACAGCAATATTTAAACAAAAAACCAGATAATACCATAGCCGCGAAAAACTACCCTGATACTAAAACTTTTATTGAGGTAGTACAATATAGCCAGCAATACTATCAAAATGGCGATACAAACCGGCCCGTTCGTGACGCTTACTGGCTATATTTTGTAAACGATAAGCTCGACAAATGGGAAAAGGCCAGCCCACATCACACGCCCTGGATTTAGCCCCAAGCACCTCGCTGTTCAAAGTCTCTGACTTCGACGACTATGTCTGTAGTTTAAAACTATAGACAGCTGTTAATAGCCTATAAAAGGATTATTAGTAGAAAGGTGGGCTGTCACCCTGAGCTCCGTCGAAGGGTCGAGCGCAAAGGCCTGCCACCGTGCTTCGACGGAGCTCCATGAACACCCTTTTTAAACAAAGTCTTTTAATAAGTTATTACTCCCTTTAGAAGCTATTGCTTCACAATCTTTATCTGGTACAAATGCGGCCACTTTTTGCCGGTTACAAACAGGCGTTTGGTAGCGGCATCATAGGCTATACCATTAAGTACATTATTTCCCCAATCCCGGTCTTGCGGGCGACTGGCCATAGGATAAAGGTTTTTCATATCTATCTTTTGTAATACCGCGCCTGTGTTAGGGTTAATTATTAATATATCATCTGTTTGGTATACATTCGCATACAATTTACCATCAATATACTCTAATTCGTTTACAGAATCTATCTTAGCTTTATCATCATATACATCGATAAAACCTGTTTGTTTGTAAGTGTCCTTATCCAAAAACCAAATACGGTTGGTGCTATCATCCATATATAGTTTTTTGCCATCGAAACACATGCCCCAGCCTTCTACCCCCACATTATTGGTAAATGTGCTTAGCAGCTTTAATGAATTTTTATCATATACAAACCCAACCTTTTCCCGATAAGTAAGCTGCACAACCTTATCACCTATAACAGATAGCCCTTCTCCAAAATATTGCGATCCAAGTTTGGTTTCTTTTAATATCTTTCCAGTCTGCAGATCAACTTTTCTGATGGTAGAATGACCCGGCTCACCGGTACTTTCGTACAGAACACCATCTGCATACTGCAGGCCTTCGGTATAGGCGCTGGTATCATGCGGAAATATTTTTTCAACCTTATAGGTCAGCATCTCCGGTGCTTTAGCAGCCGTTAAAATAATATTAGTGGTTACATCCTCGCTTTTACCGGCCGTATAAACTTTAGCGGTGATCACTTTAATACCCAGCGGAATGGTATCTGTTTTCAAACTGATACCGGTTGAATCTTTACCCACGCCTAACTTCAGCGCATCCAGCATATATACGATGGAATCGGGCTTTGCATCCGCAGGCAGGCTCACTTTAACTTTTACTTCATCACCAGATTTGTAAGAGGTACCAGCTTCGGGGCTGATGGTATAGTCAGCGCCGCTTTCTTTTGGTTTATTATTGCAGCTACAGCCAAACGCCAATAAGGCGCAGGCGGCAAAAAGTATTTTTATTTTATTATTCATAAGTATATTAGGTGGCCGAAGGCCAAAACGCATCTTCAATGTGGTTTAGTATATAATTTTTATCCCTGTCAAACAAAATGGCGATAATATCAAACCGCACATCACCCTGGTGGTTCATGAGGTAAATATATTCATCTGCGGCATCAGCCAGTAATTTTTGTTTACGGGCATCCACAAAATCTTCGGGTTCACCAAAACCGTTACCGGTACGGGTTTTTACTTCGGTAAATATAATAACCTTGTCTTTATATGCAATCAGATCTATCTCGGCTTTTCCGTGGGTCCAGTTCTCATCCAGTATTTCATAACCGGCATTTTCCAGGTGGGTTTTAGCTAAAGCTTCGCCGGCGCGGCCCAGGTCAAGGTGTGTGGCCATTATTTAGAGTTAAGAGTCAAGAACCAAGAATTAAGACAGTAGCAAAACAAGGTAACAAGAGCGTAGCCAAATGGATTTGCTTTGTGCTTATCTTGATTCCTGACTCTTATATCTTGATTCCTATTTTGCATTATTTGATAATTACCGAGCCTAAAAAGTCGGAGATCATTTTCTCGACCTTTTTCATGCGGATATACTGATTCAGTAATATTTCCTGGTCGGCTTCGGTCTCGGCCTTTTGCAGCTCATTGCGCAGGTTTTCGAGCATTTTACCCACCTTATGTTTCTTGAGATGGAATATGGCGCCTAAAATGGCAGCCTTCATGTTATCCTGCTCATCATGTATCATGATCCTGTGCATCTCGTACCAGTTTTCGCTCAGCGTATACTTGGAGGCCAGCATGGTTACCGTGAGGTCAACAATCCCTTTATCCTGATGATGAATAAAATAGGTATCATCGGGCAGCACACCATTTTCTACTTCCTGCCGGTATATATCCGTAAACATTTTACAAACCGGGTGTTCAAAAGTAACATCTCCCAGTTCGGCTATCATAAACGGACCAATATAGGTATTGGCGATGCCATCCCAGTCGATCATTCTATTGCCGTACAAGAGCAACAGCCTAATGATCTCTTTTTCCTGCGCACTCTCATCTTTTGCTTCCTGAACCTCAGGCTCGTCAAAAAAATTGGGCTCGTCTGGTGGTTGCTGCGGCGAGTACCTGGTGTTTTGCTGCTGTTGACCATCCTTTTTGGCTTTGGCCTGCCGCATTTTATTGAGTTCGGACAGTAACGACCGCTCATCTATCTGTAATAGATAGCTACACTCCTTAATGAAAACCGAAGCCTTGATCGAGTCGGGAATCTTGGCAATACTCTCTACGATTTCACGGATGATCTCGGCTTTCTTTATCGGATCGTTACCTGCATCTTTTAAAAGCAGGTTGGCTTTATAAAGAATAAAATCTTTTTTATTTTCCTCTATATGCTTTTTGAAAGCGCTGGTACCTACCAGGCGCACGTACGAATCCGGGTCATGTCCGTCGGGAAAAGAGACCACTTTTACGTTAAGTCCCGCTTCCAGTATCATATCCAATCCACGCAAAGATGCTTTGATACCAGCCGCGTCGCCATCATACAAAATGGTAATATTCTGCGTAAAACGACTAATCAACCTGATCTGTTCGGTAGTTAACGAAGTACCAGATGATGCTACCACATTTTCGATGCCGGCCTGGTGTACCGACAGCACATCGGCATAACCTTCTACCAGGTAACAATTATCTTCATCACGGATCGCTTTTTTGGCAAAATACAAGCCGTAAAGCACGTTTGATTTATGGTAGATCTCGCTCTCGGGCGAGTTAACATACTTGGGTACGTTTTTATCTTTTTTGAGCGTACGACCGCCAAAAGCTATCACACGACCGGTAAAACTATGTATCGGGAACATCACCCGGCCCCGGTACCTATCATACAGCGTACCATTATCGCGTTTAACCGATAGCCCACTTTCTTCTAAAAACTGCTGCTGATAACCTTCACTGATGGCAGTACCGGTAAAAGCCTCCCACTGATCGGGAGAATAACCAAGCTCGAACTTTTTAATCGTTTCGGTACTAAAGCCGCGCTCTTTAAAATAGCTCAGGCCTATATTCCTGCCTTCTTCGGTATCCAGCAAACTTTCATGAAAAAATTTGGCAGCAAAGGCTGTCACGATCATGAGGCTTTCACGGCGCAGGTCCTCTTCCTTATTTTCGGGATGATCAACGGTTTCTTCAACCTCAATACCGTACTTTTTGGCCAGCCATTTTAAAGCTTCGGGATAGCTGAATTTCTCCAGCTCCATTAAAAAAGTGACCGCAGAACCACCTTTGCCTGTCGAGAAATCCTTAAAAATGCCTTTCGCCGGCGATACCGTGAACGATGGGGTACGCTCATTGGCAAATGGCGACAAGCCCACGTAGTTTGCACCGCGCTTTTTTAACTGCACAAACTCCCCTATCACCTCCACAATGTCGGTGGCTTCCATAATACGGTCGATAGTGGATTTTATGATCATGCGCTAAAATGCAAAGGTAGAGTATCGGGTATCAAGTATCAAGTAGTTAGTATCAAGTATCATGGGTTCTTTTATAAAAAGAATTGCGTTTGTCTTGATACTTGATACTAACTACTTGATACTAACCGATTGCTTTCCTTTTAAAAATGTAACAGCTATACCGGCAAGCACAATCACGCTGCCTATTATTTCTTTCAGCTGTAGGCTTTCGTGCAGTAAAATTACGGCTATAATACCGGCAAGTACTGTTTGCCCTAAAAGTGCTATAGCCACCTTGGTACTCTCCAAAAATCGCAGTGAATAGTTAATGGTTATCCAGCCGGTTAACTGGCAAAGCAAACCCATTCCCAAAAAACAAAGCCAGCTGTTTAAAGAAAAACTAACCAAATCATTACCCTGCCAGCAACTGATGATCAAGAGGAAAACACAGGCCGCAAGCATATTATAAAACATGAACGACAGGGTGCCAATCCGCTGTAAAATATTATTGGTTATCACAATGTAAACCGAATAAAACACACTGGCTAAAAGTGCCAGCACAATGCCAATATTAAATTTAAGGCCCAGGATATTTTGATAACCCACTAAAATAACCATTCCTGCCATGGCAATGGCCGTACCCACCCAATACAGCATCCCCGATTTTTTGCGCAAAATAAAAAAACTGATGAGCCCAACCCAAACCGGAGCCAGGTTAGCCACCAGGGTTGATACAGTAGCACTGATATGCTCTAAGGAAATATTCCACACGGCAATATCCGAGGCAAAAATGAGTCCGCCCAGGAAAGCGGTTAGCAGGTCTTTAGTAGCTATTTTAAGCTTAACTTTCCAGAAACACCACGGAGCCAATACCAGCCAGGCCAAAAACACCCTGTAAAAAGCCGCAGTAATTGGAGGCGCCCCGCAAAGTTTTACAAATATGGGCGAAAAGGCGATACATAAAATACCAATGGCAAGACTTATTCTGGGATTCATAGGGGTAACAAATGAGGGCCAAATTTAGTTAAATAGCTTATCATTAAGGCCAAAATTACCCGTACCGTTACATAAATAATTGTATTTTTGCGGCTCTAAAAATATATTTATATGAGTCAGCGAGTAAAGATTAAAGCATTGCTGCAAAGTCAGCAAACCGACATTGATGTAACTGTAAAAGGATGGGTGCGTGCATTCCGTTCCAATCGTTTCATTGCTTTAAATGATGGCTCAACAAATAATAACATCCAGATCGTTGTCGACTTTGAAAATACTGATCCGGCCTTGTTAAAACGCATTACCGTGGGCGCTGCGTTAAGCGTTGGGGGTAAATTAGTTGCGTCACAGGGTAAGGGTCAAACCGTTGAAGTTATAGCTACCGATATTGAGATACTGGGCGACAGCGATCCTGAAAAATACCCTATCCAGCCAAAAAAACATAGTCTGGAATTTTTGAGGGAGAACGCCCACCTGCGTTTCCGTACCAGTACTTTTGGAGCGATTTTCCGGGTGCGAAACAGCCTGGCCTTCGCGGTACACCAGTTTTTTCAGGAGCGTGGCTTTGTTTACCTGCATACTCCTGTGATTACCGCATCTGACGCGGAAGGGGCCGGCGAAACTTTCCATGTAACCAATTTCGACCTGGATAACATCCCGAAAACAGATACCGGTGAAATCGATTTTAAGCAGGACTTTTTTGGCCGCCCAACCAATCTTACCGTATCCGGACAACTGGAAGGTGAGCTTGGAGCAATGGCCCTGAGCGATATTTATACATTCGGCCCTACTTTCCGTGCCGAAAACTCCAATACCACCCGCCACCTGGCCGAGTTTTGGATGATTGAACCGGAAGTTGCCTTTAGTGACCTGAATGATAACATGAACCTGGCAGAGGACATGCTGAAATACGTGATCAGATACACCCTGGACAAAAACGCCGATGATATTGAGTTTTTAACCCAGCGCCTGGCCGAGGAAGAAAAACAAAAACCGCAGAACGAACGCTCAGAGATGACTTTGCTCGAAAAGCTGCAATTCTGTTTAACCCATGATTTTGAACGCCTTACTTATACCGAGGCTATCGAGATATTGAAGGAGTCGACTCCGAACAAAAAGAAAAAATTCCAGTACCCTATCGAGGGCTGGGGAACTGATCTGCAAAGCGAGCACGAGCGTTACCTGGTGGAGAAACATTTCAAAAAACCGGTGATCCTGACCGATTATCCAAAGGAGATCAAGGCATTTTACATGCGCCAGAACGACGATGGCAAAACCGTAGCCGCCATGGATATCCTGTTCCCCGGTATTGGCGAAATTGTAGGCGGCTCACAGCGTGAAGAGCGTTTGAGCAACCTGGAACAACGCATGGACGAAATGAGTATCCCTAAAGATGAACTTTGGTGGTACCTGGATACCCGTCGCTTTGGCGCTTGTCCGCATGCTGGTTTTGGATTGGGATTTGAGCGCCTGGTGTTGTTTGTAACCGGCATGGGCAATATCCGCGATGTGATCCCTTTCCCAAGGTTCCCAAAAAATGCTGAGTTCTAAACAAAATTACAGGATTTACTTAGATTGACAGGGTTTTGAGGACTGCATTATTCAACCATGAAAATCATATCAATCACTAACGAATCCTCAAGTTGTGCTGCGAACGTATTGCATTTTCAAATAGGACTACATAATTTTAGATAGATTAACAGGACCTCCGCTGAATCAATGATGCAGCCTCAAGAAATCCTGTTAATCTTTAAATCGTGTCATTGTGCCTGTAATTGAATTAGCTACCCACATCAACGCGCCCATCGGAAAATGTTTCGATTTGGCCCGGAACATTGATGTGCACGTGGCCTCAACCCGGCATACCGGCGAAACGGCAATTGCCGGCCGCACCAGCGGACTCATTGAACTGGGTGAATGGGTTACCTGGCGCGCCAAACACTTTGGCATTTGGCAAACCCTCACTTCAAAGATCACCGAGTTGGAATATCCCAACCATTTCACTGATGAAATGGTTCAAGGGGCCTTCAAAAACTTCAGACATGATCATTACTTTTTTGCGATAAAAGAAGAAACCCTGATGAAGGATATTTTCCGGTATGAATCGCCTTATGGCACTATATTCGACCTTGTTATTTTGCAAAATTATATGCGCCGGCTTTTGCAAAAACGCAACCTGGTGATCAAAGAAATAGCCGAGGCCCCCAGCCCCCTGAAGGGCGAACAGTTAGTAATTTAAAGTAAAAATATCGTATTTCGAATATCGAACACCGAAGTACTTCGAAATTCAAGATTCGGTGTTCAGTATTCTTATTTAAAGCATTTACTATGACCTTTAACTCAACTATTCTTATCCATCCTGGATTGGGCAACTCCGGTCCGGCGCATTGGCAGTCGCTTTGGGAAAAGCAATTTAATTTTGGTCGCATTGAACAGCAGGACTGGGAAACCCCGGTTTGCAGCGACTGGATAACAACGCTCAACAGCTATGTGCAGCAATATGATTCCAAAAACGTAATTCTGGTTGGTCATAGCCTTGCCTGCACCACAATAGCCTATTGGGCACAAGCGTATAATATCAAAATTAAAGGTGCCCTATTAGTTGCCCCAAGCGATACCGAAGCCGATACTTATCCCCCTGGTACCAGCGGTTTTACGCCCGTACCACTGATAAAACTGCCTTTCAAAAGCATCACCGTAGCCAGCAGCAACGACTATTATGTAACCAGTGAACGAGCCCGGTTATTTGCCGACAGCTGGGGAAGCGAACTGGTAGAGATAGGTGATGCCGGCCATATTAACCTGGCTTCAGGCTTTGGCGAATGGGCACAGGGATTGGAGTTGCTGAAGCAATTGGATAATCTTTATTAAATGTGCAGATTTCAGATGTGCGGATATGCAGATGATTGTCCATACATTGGTTAATCATCTTTACCTTTATAATTTGCATATCGCAACTCATTTGTATATCTGAAATCTGCATATTTGCACTTCTAACCTCATATATCATGCTGGTAAGCCCATCCACCCTCCGCGTTTTTACCGAAAATATTTTCAAGGCCATTGGCTGCAGTACGGAGCATGCCACGCTTGCCGCTGATGTTTTGCTGCGTTCTGATCTGCAGGGAATAGACTCGCATGGGGTAGCCCGCCTGAGCGGCTATGTGCGCCTCTGGGAAAAGAACCGTATTAATGCCACACCCAACATCCGGATAGTACACGAAACACCCACCACGGCCACCGTTGATGGCGATGCAGGTCTGGGACTTGTGGTAGCACCCTTTGCCATGCAGGTAGCTATCAAAAAAGCCGAATTATATGGTTCGGGTTGGGTATCAGTACGCAATTCCAATCATTTTGGCATTGCCGGTTACCATGCCCTGATGGCCGTGGAAAAAGACATGATCGGCTTTGCCATGACCAATGCCAGTCCTCTGGTGGCGCCTACCTTCTCAAGCGAGCGCCTGTTGGGTACCAATCCTATGTGCTACGCCTTTCCGGCAGGACATTATCCGCCTGTGGTGGTTGATCTGGCTACTTCGGCAGCGGCCAATGGCAAGCTTGAAATTGCCCAGCGCCTGGGAAAACAAGTGCCTGAAGGCTGGATACAGGACCAGCATGGCCATTATACCACCGATCCTCATGCTCTTAAAACCGGTGGAGCACTGTTACCCCTGGGTGGCGACCGCGATCATGGCAGCCATAAGGGCTTCGGATTGAGTGCCACGGTGGACATTTTGTCGGCAGTGCTATCTGGTGCCAATTATGGGCCCTGGGTGCCTCCTTTTGTGGCTTTTCTTGATCCGCCGGCTAACCCGGTAGGGCAAGGTATAGGGCATTTTGTGGGCGCTATGCGGGTTGACGGCTTCCGCCCGGTGGATGAGTTTAAGAGCCACCTGGATAACTGGATAGCCCGGTTCAAGACCTCGGCAACTGTCGACCCCACCCAGAAGGTCATTATCCCCGGTGAGCCCGAGCTGGAGGCCGAACACCATCGTGGTACCCACGGCATCCCCCTGGTTGACGCCGTGGTTGCCGACCTTCATATTTTAGCCGAGCGTTTTGGTGTGGAACCCTTGCAGGGTTTGTAATTACTTTTTAAACCTTAAATTTTAACACTTTTCGGCACGAAAGACGGGTAAAACAGGCTTAAAAATTGCTGAAAAGCCCTCATTTTAACACTTTTTAACAAATTTAAATGCCGTTTTAACGCGTTTTCAAAACTTTAAAAAGTATTAGCTTATTGATTAAATAAATGCATTACCAAACGGTCGATTTTTGGCTTGGTTTTGGTTTTAAACAAACAGCCCGGTTTTCCTTTTTGCAGAAAAACCGGGCTGGTATTGACATGAAGATACGAAAAGTTTGTGACAATAGCTAACCTCATGCCAAACATGTTGTTTCAGCATACCATAAGCCAGGTTTACAGCATGCTGCTTAACCTGTCCTGAGAGATCATGAAACAAGTTCAGGACGACTTTTCTTTTCTATTAACTCCCCAAGTTTTTAACTCGTAGGACGCATGGTCTCAGCTTTCGGCTGAAACTGTAAGCCGGAGGCTTTGGCCATGCCAGCCACGGGATCCGCTGCGCTAATCTCGCGGTAACGAATAGCTAAGCTTCATCAAGCTAAAGCGAATTCAGACCCAGGATTGTCATATCATTATGCCGTGCTGCTTTAGGCAGCAAGGCGGCCACACCTTTTGTTATTTTAATACCACCTGCCACAGTAATTAACGCTGAGGTAAGGCCTATGAAAACCGGCCTGCTGTTAGGTGTTCCAAATAATGCTCCCGGACGAATTAAAAGAGCCCCAAATCCAAACAACGAAAAAAGAATTGACCACAGATCAACGCCGCTATCCTTATCCAGGGCAACGTAAATTAAAGCCAGTATTCCTTCTGCTCCGGTTAATACGCCCGTAGCCGCAATTTTATATTTCTTTTCGTTCATTGATGAGTTAGTGTCGAAAAAATTATAGCTCAGTATGATAACATCGCCCAATAAACCTGCTGTAGAGATTCCCCATAAAAGTGTATTAAAAACAAGCAAATTAGGCTTATTATAGTTCGCATAAATATCCAGAGCAAGCAATATCGAACGAATCACTCCACCTACTACCAATGTAATTCCAATGCGCACCTGCTGAAAAGTCGTTTTCCCGGTACCCGGTATGGCTTCATAAGCCATCGCCTCAGCACCAAGTAACGCACTAAAACCGGCCCATATTATTTCGCCAACACCACTGGCTATTGATAATATCGGCGCTACCTTAGAAGAAGCATCTGAAGTTTTTGATAGTGCAGGTGTAGCGTTATAAGTTGAGGGCGACACAAGCTTTACAATAAGCTGTGTGGGAATGGCTATCAGCAGGCATACCAGATCCAGCATTGTAAGCACATCGCCCTGTGGCTTTTTAGGTGTAATTGTAATATACCGGTACAGATCAGAAATGAAGGGAATGTTTGGAAGATGCTGAGTGATGTAACCTTGCAGTACAACGATCAAACCTTTCAATAAAATCATGATTGTATCAAAAACTGCCTGTACTATGTCAATCGCTATATCCACCGCTCCACGCAACAGTTCGATAAAGAATTTCATGGTGCTGGAGAACAGGTCGCCGACATTTCCGAAAATATTGCTCTGGATCTCTTCCAATGTTTTTTTTGCATCGCCGGTTACCTTTTTTTGGAGTTCCTTTAACAGCTTTTCCATTTCATTTGATAAGCTGTCAGGCAATTTAATTTCAGGAAACATCGCTCCGCTGAGTTGCCCGGAATTGTCCAGCAACCTCGCCTGTTTTTGGATGGCTTCACTGGAGATCACCTGCTCATTTAATTTGGCCTGAAGCCAGTTTGCATTTGCTCCACCTTGCGCCGGGTTTGCCATACCCGATTTTTTGGCCATCTCATCCTGCGTTGATTTACCCGAATAATTACCGATCTTATCCTCTAAACTTTTGAGGCCACTATCCACCTTTGATTTTAAGCCGGTGAAAACACTATCGCCCTTTTCCTTCATCTCATCAAAGAGGCTTTTTTTCCCTTTGCCTGCCGGTTTTAAAAGCGTGTCCAGCGCATTGCTAACCTGCAATTTCAGCATATCTTTGGTTTCCAGAATGTCCTGCCATTCAAAAAGGAAGCTGAACATTTCAATCACCTTATTGATGGCTCCTGCAATGGTATTAAATATCCCCTGGGCTACCAAAATGGCTTTTTCCAGGGTATCGATCACCAGGTCGATAGTATGTTCGATGTTATTGATAATAGCCGATATCCTGGCCTGAACCTTTTTTGCTGTATACACAATGGCATCGCTTATGGCGGCCGCACCACTTTTTACAGCATCCCAAAAATCGTCCCACCCCATGGGCGCCGGATCTGTTGTGAGAGGATGATCGTTTAGCCATTGTTGCACCTGGGCATCTGTCAGCTGGTCGGCAAAAGCCGGGTTATCATTTCTTTTGGTACTATTGCCCAGATCAAAAGAAAAATTATTGGTGCATAGCACCGGGCAATGGTAATTACCATCGGCACAACAACAAATAGTATCCATATTACATCCTTTTGCCAGGTAACGCTGCCCGCCGGCTGACAATAATTTATTTTTATGCTCAACAGATTGTTTCACCATTACTGCCGTTGTGCTGATGGCTTTAGCAACGTCCGTCATTGCACCATCGTTATTACGGTACTCCTTCTTTACCACAGGGTTGCCATTAAAATCTTTCCCGTTAACCAGTGTATCCTTAGTAACACCGGCCAGTACATCATGCAGTTGCGCCTCGGGCCGTATCAGGATGCTCAGGTCGCTCGCCATAAATGTGGTAAACATGGTTAATCCCGGGCATGCCAAACCATCATGAAATTTGCCCTTACTATCAGTATAACCAGGTTTCATGGAAAGCCTGATGCGGCCATTGGCATCAGTGGTGATATCTGCGTAGGTTGATGGCCCTACCGTATAATCGATACCCTGGCATTGCAATATCGCAGGACCGGTAGCTCCAAAACGCACATGCTGCAATAACCTCGGGCTCCCGGATTCATCAAACAAGGTGATCTCGGTAATCACCCGTGCTTTTTTTACTGGTGCTGTTACAACACCAGTTTTCTGTCCCGGAAATTCCATTTCCTGCATCAGTATGGTCTCGGCATAAAACTCACGCGCTAAAGTTGACATCCGCACGGAGTGTATAGCATAAAATAAATCGCCATATTGATCTGTAGTTTGATCAACATAATAAAGTACGCCGTTATCAATGGCCAGCAATATCGGAAAAAGACCAGTTTTCATTTTTACCATGATCCCGGTTTGCAGGTTAATGGCGTACACACATCCAGCGGTTGCGCTCTCTTCAACGGCTACATACAGGATGCCTTCCTGCTGCAATACTTGTTTTTGGATGGCACCTCCAAGTTCAAAGGGCCCTACCTGTTTTCCGTTATATTTTGCCTGATCGCCTGTAAAGATATCAAGTACCATTAAGGAGCCATTTACCAAAGGAACATAACAATATTGTTCGTCGGTTAAAAGTGCGCTACTTTCATTTACAGACACTTTAAGCGATGTTGTCCATAAAACCTTGGGCTTATCTCCGGTTGAGATGGCTGAAATGGTCTTGTTGGGTTTCTCTTTATTGGTAACCACACAAACCACTTGCCCGGCACATGATGATCGAATACCCGGAATGCCATTACCACTTAATTTAAGGGAGTGTTGCTTATTCAAAGTAGCCTGGTCATATATATTCAGTTGCTTTCCCTTTGCCCAATATATCCCTTCCGAACCTAAAACAGGGTATGGGGGCGTACCCTTTTCAATACCGCCAATAATAGCGGGTTGATTTTCAGTTTTAGCAGGCAGTCGCATCAAACCGTTCTTAGTAGAATATGCATATACGGATCCAAAACGGGCTTCCATCCAAAGTACGGAATCATCGGCTTTAAGTGAAGCGACGTGTACCGGAACAGGAGGAGTTGCACTTAGATCGATGTAATAAAAGCCAGCATCGCTACAGGCAACCAGAACACCTTCTTCAAACGGTTGAACATATTGCACCACCGTACCTTCTTTGTTACCGAAAGTGACAAAGGAATGCTGCTGTAAGCCTGTAAACTGATCGAAACCATACAGGCCTCTCGCCGAGCAATACCAGATTTCATGATTAGCAATGCATGAGGAAAAGAATGGGCCGATGGGGTCGGTGGTTGACCAATTCTTGATCAATGATGGTGATACATCGTTTTTTTGTGTTTTTGTAAGTTTTGGATGAGGAGAATTAGGTTTATTTTTCATAGCCGTGTTTTTTATGCGCCGGTATCATGAAGCTGTTTTCTGCGTATTACCTGCGCTACCATAAATAGATATATAATGAAAAACTGATACGCTTAATCAACAAGCAGCTGCCACATACATGTTTATTTTGAATGGGCTGAATAAATTTATTAAATTAACTAATAATATAAAATTAAATTAATAAATAATATTACCACAATATCATAAGGCCTATTACATTATTATTTCTGATCTTAAAAAAACTAAGAATGTTTAATAACCCCACAAAAAAGCCTGCCCGGTTTACCGGACAGGCTAAGCAATTTTTTTATTCTCCCGCCGGCTGGCGGGGTTAAGGGCTTAATGGATAATGTTAAACAACCGGCTCCATCTGATCTTGTTCAGGAAGCTGGCGCTATCGTCAATACTCATCCAGATGAACAGGGCCTTGCCTACAATATGGTCTTCGGGTACAAATCCCCAGAAACGGGAATCTTCGGAGTTGTGACGGTTATCGCCCATCATAAAGTAATAGTTGAGCTTAAAGGTGTAGCTGTCTGCTTTTTTCCCGTTGATCAGGATCTCGTTTCCAGATACCTGTACTTTGTTGCCTTCATAAATTTCAATAGCACGACCGTAAACGGGGAAGGTTAAACTATCCAGTTTCACGGTCCATCCTTTTTTAGGTACGATGATAGGGCCGTAATTATCCACGTTCCATTTATAATCCGGGAATTTAGGCGTGATCTTATAAGCGGGGAATTTTACCGGGTAAACATCATTCAATGGGTCGCGCATGCCGGCCGGTGTGATGTTTGGTGTAACCGATTTGATATTGGAATAACCCCTTAAAGTATTGGCCGATGCCAGGGTTGTATTGGTCGTAAATTCAGCGCCTGCTCCCTGCGGAATATCAGATAGGTGGAGCTCGTTAACCAGCTGCGGGTTAATTTCGCTGCCGTCTGATCTTACCAGGTAGCTCATTTCGCCATGCGGTGGTGTAATGGCAGGCTTACCGTTAATAACCACCTGCGCGTTAACTACACTCAGCGTATCGCCGGGTGTACCCTGGCAGCGTTTAATATAGTTTTCGCGTTTATCAACCGGGCGGTACAATGGCGAATCGGCATCCATAGGGTAGTTAAACACCACCACGTCGCCTTTTTTCACATCGCTTAAGCCGGGTAAACGGTAATACGGCAGTTCGATGCCATCCCAGTACGCTTTAACCGGGATCAACGGCATGGTATGGTGCGCAAATGGAAAAGCCACCGGTGTCATGGGCAAACGGGCGCCGTAGTTCACTTTACTTACAAACAGGTAATCGCCAATGAGTAAGGAGCTTTCCATGGAAGCGCTGGGAATCACGTAAGCCTCAATAAACAGCGTACGGATCAATGTGGCAGCTATCACCGCGAAAATAATGGCATCGGCCCATTCACGGGCGGCAGTCTTTTTCAGCGCTATTTTATATTTTTCCCTGAACTCCGGACTTGCCGATTGACCCAGGTATTTGGTATCCTTATCAAAGCCCCATTTAGGTAAAAATATAAATGGCAGGGCTACGCCCAAAATATGATCGAGCAAACTGAATTTACCAAACGACTTGATAAAATCAACCGTAAGGCCAATCATTACCAGTATGTTCAGTCCCGGTATCAGTACCAGCACAAACCACCAGGCGGGCCTGCCGCTCAGCTTAATCATGCCGTAAATATTGTATAAAGGTATTACGCCTTCCCAGCCTGGTCTGCCGGCTTTTTCAAACAATTTCCATAACCCTACGTAAGGCAGTATAACCAGTAGTATAATAGCAAGTATAATGTTCACTTTTTTGTATTTAAATTCTAATTATCAATGTATTACTAATAGTTTCTCAATCGGTGGCAGTTCAAAAGGCTGTCATGCTGAGCTCCGTCGAAGCATGGTGGGCAGGCCTCTGCGCTCTACCCTTCGACGGAGCTCAGGGTGACACCCTCCTTTATGAACACAATCAATGTATCCCTCTAAACAACCTGTTCCAGCGGATCTTATTTACGAATGAGGCGGTGCTGTCTACACTCATCCAGGTAAATAAGGCCTTGCCTACTACGTGGTCTTCGGGTAAAAAGCCCCAATAACGCGAATCTTCGGAGTTATGGCGGTTATCGCCCATCATCCAGTAGTAGTTGAGTTTAAAAGTGTAAGTATCGGCTTTTTTATCGTTTATGTAAATATCCCTACCCACAACTTTTACTTTATTGTGCTCATAAATTTCAATAGCCCTGCCATAAACCGGGAAGGTTAAACTATCCAGCTTCACCGTCCAGCCTTTTTTAGGGATAATAATGGGACCGTAATTATCCACATTCCAGGTATAATGCGGAAAATTTGGCGTGTTCTTATACCTTGGATATTTAGCGGGATAAACCGGGTTCAGATCGTCGGCGATGCTTTTAGTAGCAATATCCGCAGTAACCGATTTTATATTGGAATAACCTTTTAATATTTTGGCAGATTCAACCGTGGTATTGGTTTTAAATGTGGTACTGTCGATAATACCGATGTCGCTTAAATGGAGCTCATTGATGAGTTGAGGGTTTATCTGGCTGCCATCGGTTTTTACGATGTAAGCCATTTCGCCTTTGAGTGGAGTAGTTTCGGGTTTGCCATTGATATAAACCTGGGCATTCACCAGGCTCAGGGTATCGCCGGGAGTTCCCTGACAGCGTTTGATGATATTTTCGCGTTTATCAACCGGACGAAAATAAGGCGAGTCGGCTTCTATCGGTGCGTTAAACACCACAATGTCGCCTTTTTTAATATCGCTGAAACCCGGCAGGCGGTAATAAGGCAATTGGATACCATCCCAATAGGCTTTGGCATTGGTAGTATACGGTATGGTATGGTGCATAAATGGTATAGCCACTGGGGTTATAGGCATACGGGCCCCATAGTTAACCTTGCTTACAAATAAATAATCGCCAATGAGCAGGGAGCTTTCCATCGATCCGCTGGGGATAACATAAGCCTCAATAAAAAGGGTACGTATTAACGTGGCCGCAATTACCGCGAAAATGATAGCATCGCCCCATTCACGCAGGGCGCTTTTTTTCTTTTTGGTTTTGCTTTTATCTTTTTTCCAGAATTTCCAGTTCATATGTTTCTGATGTGCAGATTACGCAGATGTGCAGATTTCAAATGTGCAAATGTGCAGATTTTTTAAATGTATGTATTTATTTTTTATTCCCTATGACTACTGTGTAAGCTATATGTTACTAAAAACTGATGTGCAGATATGCGGATGTGCAAATGTGCAGATGATTCATTGATGTGTGGATGATTTTATTTGCACATCTGCACATTCACACATCTATTTGCACATCTGCATATCTGCACAGTCACACATCTATTTGCACATCTGCATATTTGCACATCTGCACATCTGAAATCCATCTACCTAATTATTCTCATCAGCCTGCTCCACCTGATGTGGTGGGTTTCGGCGTCCCAGCTCATCCATACAAACAGGGCCTTGCCTACAATATGGTCTTCGGGCACAAAGCCCCAAAAGCGCGAATCTTCGGAGTTGTGGCGGTTATCGCCCATCATAAAATAATAATTGAGCTTAAAAGTATAGCGATTGACTGCTTTGCCGTTGATACTGATGTTATTACCGGTTGCCTGCAGCTTATTGTGTTCATAAACCTCGATAGCACGGCGATAGATAGGCAGGGTTAGGCTATCAAGTTTTACCGTCCAGCCTTTTTTGGGGATAATGATGGGACCAAAATTATCTACATTCCATCTGAAGTGAGGATCATGCGGAAATACCTCCGGGTCATAAACCCCATTGAACCGGATGTTTGGCCTTACCGATTTAATATCCGGCTGTTGCTTTAACAAAGCAGCCGACCGGGCCGTGGTGTTCAGCATAAAATCCTGGTTGGTAAACTGCTGAATGTCTGACAGGTGCAGATCACGCGCCGCTTGCCGGTTAAAACTACTGCCATTGTTACGCACCATGTATTCCATTTCGCCATTTGGCGGTGTAATGGCGGCCTTACCATTTATATATACCCGTGCATTAAGCAGGCTCAGCGTATCGCCGGGGGTTCCCTGGCAGCGCTTGATATAGTTTTCGCGTTTATCAACCGGGCGGTACAAGGGCGAGTCGGCATCCATGGGATAGTTAAACACCACCACATCTCCCTTTTTCACATCGCCAAAACCGGGCAGCCTGAAATATGGTAGTTTAATGCCGTCCCAATACGCTTTGCCACCGGTAAGCGGCATGGTATGGTGGGCAAAAGGAAAGGCAACGGGTGTCATGGGCAGGCGTGCCCCATAATTTATTTTGCTCACAAACAAAAAGTCGCCCACAAGCAGGGAGCTTTCCATAGATGGAGTGGGTATAGTGTAAGCTTCGATAAAAAGTGAACGGATAAGCGTAGCGGCGACTACCGCGAAAATAACGGCCTCTGTCCATTCGCGGGTGCTGGATTTTTGAAGATTGTCCTGGTGTTCTTCATAAAAATCGACACTTGCCGATTGACCCAGGTAACGGGTATTTTTGTCAAAACCCCATTTAGGCAGATAAATAAACGGCAGCAGGGTAACCGCAGCGTTCTGGCTCATTTTGAATTTACCGTATGATTTGATAAAATCGATCATGATACCCAACCCCACAATAAGGTTGATGCCCGGTATAAGCAACAGCAGCAGTAACCACCAGGGCCTGCCGCTGAGTTTAAGGATGATATACGTATTGTAAACCGGAATGAGTGATTCCCAGCCGGGGCGACCGGCTTTTTCAAACAGTTTCCACAAGCCTATAGTAACTAATACTAATAAAGGACCTGTAATTAAGTAAAAACCTATATAGCCTGCTATATCCATTTAAAATAGCGCGGCTATTTAAAATCAAACATGGCATCAACCGAATAGAAACCTTTTTTTCCGATCACCCACTCGGCAGCCAGTACGGCGCCCAGCGCAAAGCCGTTGCGGTTGTGGGCGGTATGCTTAAATTCGATAGTATCCACTTCCGAATCATAGATAACAGTATGCGTACCTGGTACGCTGTCAATACGTAAAGATTCAATGAGCAGCTGGTTGTTTGAAACGGTGTCGTCATCGTGCTTGTCATCGGTAGTTAACACATTAACCCATTCAGATTTGGTTTCGAGGTTATCCAGGATACCTTCGGCAATGGTGATAGCGGTACCGCTGGGCGAATCGAGCTTTTGGGTATGATGAATTTCTTCAACCTGTACATCATAATACGGATAGCTGTTCATTACTTTGGCCAGCAGGCGATTAACATGAAAAAATATATTTACACCCACGCTAAAGTTTGATCCGTATAACAGGGTATTGTTGCTTTGCTCACAAAGTTGCTTTATTTGAGGGATTTGATCATACCAGCCTGTGGTACCTACTACAATGGGTACACCTGCATCAAAGCAATGCTTAATGTTGCCCAATACCGATGCCGGCATGGTAAAGTCAATAACCACATCGGCTTTCTGCAGGTTTTCAACCGTCAGATCATCCAGCGTGTCGTGATCAATCGTTAATACAATTTCGTGTTTGCGGCTAATGGCGATCTTTTCGATGATCTTACCCATTTTTCCATAACCCAGTAATGCTATTTTCATTCTTTTTAGTATCAAGTAGTTAGTATCAAGTATCAAGACAGCTGCCCCTTTTATATATAAATAGCGTGTATCAAAGCGCTCTCAATTGTTTAATCTCTTAAAAAATCTTGATACTTGATACTATCTACTTGATACTATCTAAAACGTAAAGGTAATTTTTATCGACGGAATATAAGAAGAATTAGCACTTTGCGCGTAAAGCGGCTGGTTTATTAAACCGGGAGTGACCTTCATATTCATGCCCAGGTTATTGTCAACCGTATAGGAGTGTATAAACTTGGCATCGATATAGGCATCAATGGTTTGGATACCCCAGGCAGCTAAAATACCCAGGATACTCAGGTCCCGGTTACGGCGATAGCCATCCATTTCGCTGATGATACTGGCATCGGGTACGTTATATTGGGCGTATAACTGGTATTCCTTATAATACGCCTGGCCTTGTGTAGGGGCTATACCCTGCTTTCGGTAATTGTATATCGCTATATCCTGGTTATAATATTTCTGGTTAAATATCACCGCCGAAACCAAAAGACCTATACCGCCATAAACGATAGGCACTTTCCACCAGCGGTGGTTGTATAACTGGCCCCATCCCGGCACCATTAAAGAGTGCATAACCGCCTTGTGCGGACTATGTAAGCTATCGGGGTGATAAACTTTTTCTTTTTTAATAGGCGGTGCAAAAGAACCAGGGGCCGTATTCGACGCTTTTTTTAAAGTATCACCTTTACCACTCTTCGCGGTATCCGGCCCAAGCCCCTGCGCTTTTACCGTTAAGGCAAATACCGAAACCAAACCAATAACAAGCAGGAATTTATACATCATTTAATATAATTTATATGTATCAAGTAGCTAGTATCAAGTATCAAGACCGCTACCCAAATCGAGAATCAAAGTTTTCAAAAATCTTGATACTTGATACTAGCTACTTGATACTAAATTCTGATACTAAAATCCGATACTAAAACTTACCAATCCAGCATCTCGAGGATACGGCCCAGATCATCATCTGAAAGAAAAGGAATTTCGATAACACCGCTTCCTTTGCTGCCTACCTTGAGTTTTACCCTTGTACTAAATTTTGAAGCCAGATCGTCCTGTATTTTTTGCAGCTGGTATGATACCGGTTCGGGTTGTTTACCTTCCTTCTTTACCGGCGGCTTCTGCATATCGCGAGCCAGTTCTTCAGCTTTACGAACGGATAAACCTTGCTGAATGATATGTTGATGTAAATATAATTGTTTGGCGGGGTCGTTAATAGTGATCAAAGCCTTGGCATGGCCCATAGTAAGGGCTCCATCGCGGATGGATGCCTGTATACTTGGCGGCAATCTTAACAAGCGCAGATAGTTGGTTACAGTTGAGCGGTTTTTGCTCACACGGTCGCCCAGTTCTTCCTGTTTCAGGTTACACTCTTCAATCATGCGCTGAAAGCTGAGGGCCACTTCAATGGCATTCAGGTTTTCGCGCTGGATGTTCTCGATGAGGGCCATTTCCAGCATTTGCTGGTCGTTGGCAGTACGCACATAGGCAGGCACCTGTGTTAGGCCGGCTATTTTTGAAGCACGGAAACGGCGCTCGCCCGATATGAGCTGATATTTATGCGCGTTGATACGCCTTACCGTAATGGGTTGTATCAGCCCCTGCAGTTTAATGGAGTCGGCGAGTTCGGCCAGGGCCTGTTCGTCAAAATCGGTACGGGGCTGAAAAGGGTTCACCTCAATTTCGGCCAGCTGTATCTCATTTACCGAGCCCAGACTGTTAACCTCCACAGCTGATGTGGAGGCTTCTTTATCTTTGTCCTTAGTTTTATTATACGGTTGTACGTTTACAGAGTCATTCAACAGCGCACTTAATCCTTTGCCCAGGGCATTTCTTCTTTCACTACTCATGGGTTACACTGTTGCTGTCGCGGCTTCCGACTCGTTCTTGGTGAGGCCGTTCTTTTCAATAATTTCGCGGGCCAGGTTTAAATAATTGATGGCACCCTTACAGGTGGCATCGTGCATAATTACCGATACACCAAAACTTGGCGCTTCGCTTAAACGGGTGTTACGCTGAATGATAGTATCAAAAACCATGTCCTCAAAATGCGTTTTTACCTCGTCAACCACCTGGTTGCTCAAACGCAGACGCACATCGTACATGGTAAGCAATATACCTTCAATTTCCAGCTGCGGGTTAAGGCGCGACTGTACAATTTTGATGGTATTGAGCAATTTACCCAAACCCTCTAATGCGAAGTACTCGCACTGTACAGGAATGATTACCGAATTGGCTGCTGTTAACGCGTTAATAGTGATCAAACCTAATGAAGGCGAGCAGTCGATAATAATAAAGTCATACTCGTTTTGTATGGCTTCAAATACCTGTTTCATTTTATACTCGCGGCCGCTCAGGTTGATCATTTCGATCTCGGCACCTACCAGATCGATGTGAGCTGGCAGCAAGTCCAGATTAGGGGTATCCGTTTTCTGGATAGCCTCATGCGGGTCAACCTGGTTAATGATGCACTCGTAAATACTGTTCTTGATGTTACGGGGGTCGAAACCTATACCCGATGTTGAATTAGCCTGCGGATCCGCATCAACCAACAAGGTTTTAAAATCTAATACGGCCAAACTTGCGGCCAGATTTATAGATGATGTAGTTTTTCCTACGCCACCTTTCTGGTTGGCTAAAGCAATTATTTTACTCATTCTATATCCTTACAAAATTTATATTACAATGATTTATAACAACGAAAAATAGATTCAGAAATTTCTACTTTCGTAAAGTTTTTGTCCGGTGATAAAGATACGGATTTAAAACTATTCCGAAATCCACAGGTTTTGGCAATTTACAAACAAATTTCAATTAGTGAATTAGTGATTTAGCGAATTAGAGATAGCCTTAATGGCTGATTATCAATACCCAAGACGTTGAATTTATTATTAATTAAAAAATCACCATTTCAACAAAAAAAATAATTCACTAAATCACTAATTCAATAATTCACTAATTAAAAACATGGTTACTATTATATCATCAACCAACCGTCCCGGGAGCCATACGCTTAGGCTTGCTCAATATTATCAGCAAAAATTGAGTGAAAAAGGCGTTGAGGCGGGTATATTTTCACTCTCCGATCTGCCGGCTAACGTGATACAGACCGATCTGTATGGCAAACGCAGTCCAGAGTTTCTCCCCATACAGGATCTCATCAATCGCACGGACAAATTTATATTCATCATTCCCGAATATAATGGCAGCTTTCCCGGTGTGTTGAAAGTTTTTATGGATGCCTGCGATTTTCCGGGTACATTTTATGATAAGAAAGCCGCGCTGGTAGGTCTGTCATCTGGCAAATACGGCAACATCCGGGGCATTGATCATTTTACAGGGGTTTGCCATTATATGCACCTCAATATCATGTCACTGAAAATCCATATCTCTTCCATTAATAAAGAAATGGACAAGGAGGGCAATCTTTTAAATGCCGATACTTTGAAGTTCACTAATGAGCAAATAGATAAGTTTATTAAATTCTGATCATCATTTAACCGTAGAGACGCATATTTGCGTCTCCAAACAAGTCAAGCAATCGGGAGACGCAAACATGCGTCTCTACGTAAGAATATTATCCGCTGATCAGCTTGGCCATGCCAAATGCCGCAGCGGCGGCCAGGGCTCCTATCAACAATACTTTCAGCGCTCCTTTAATGGCAGGCTGCCCGGTTACCCTGCTCTTGAAATAGCCAAACACAAACAAACAGATCATCGTAATGCCGCAGGAGTAATACAAAGCCTGAGTTGAATCGGCAATAAAAAAATAGGGCGACAGTGGTATAATACCACCAACAATATATGATAAACCTATGGTGATGGCGCTTTGAGTAGCCCGGTTGGCTTTGGGCTCTTCCAGTCCCAGCTCGTAACGCATCATAAAATCTACCCATTTATCTTTGTCTTTAGCCATTTCTTCGGCAACCTCAGTCTGTAACTTTTCCGAAAGACCAAAGGCAGCGAACACTTCCTTTACTTCCGCTTTTTCCTGCTCGGGTACTTTTTCAACCTCCTCATATTCCCGTTTCAGCTCGGAGGCATAATGGTCTGCTTCGGTACGCCCGGCTAAAAAACCACCCAGGCCCATAGCAATGGAGCCCGCTACAATTTCGGCTATACCGGCCGTAATCACAATACTTGATGAGTTTACGGCCCCGCTTAAACCTGCGGCCAGCGCAAAGGGTACTGTTAACCCATCAGACATGCCAATAACAATATCCCTGATGGTGTCTGAACTTTGTAAATGATGTTCGTGATGCATAGGATAAATGTACCTGCATTAAGGTTAGTAATCGGTATAAATAGCTATTTGTTATTAGTTTGAATTAATTTTCCCCTGTAACCTCAACTCCATATCGTATGGCCGCTTCCAATATATCCATGTTGATATCTTTTAGCTTTTTGAACCTGATGCAATACCCGGTCACGCTTGCCTTGCCTATTTCTTTCCCATACGTTTGGGGCAGGTACGTCTTATCTTCAATACCGAGGATGTAGACAGAGATCCCGCTTTTGTTTACACTCAAACCAATTTGAAAAAAATCCCTCGTCTTTCCATCAGCATATTTTATAGTGTGAAATCCATAGCCTATAGTAGGATTAGCGACCGTTTTACCTTCGCTGTTTTTACCATCATCAAACCACAGTTTACAACCGGGTAAAACCTGAAGTGTGCGATTGTGCAAGGCCTGCATATCAATACGCTTTGGTTCAGGCTGACTGACGATATATCCGTTGATTTGTTCTTGCAAGTTCATACGCAATATTGATTATGGTTTACTCAAGCTGTTTTTTCAAATTTCGCTTTATTTTTAATTATACCCTAATTCATTCTTTTCCCTTCATCTTTACTGTTTTTGAATGCACCAGGTGGTCATACAACGCAGGTTTTGCACATTGGTAGTTTTAATGGGTTCATAAAGAGAGCCGTCAAGTTCGGCAGTGTAGCGGAGCAGCGTTTGTTCGTTCACCAGGAAACGTTCGGAACCATCAGGTAGCAGGTAGTTGCCGTTACCGGTACTTACTACCAATTCCTCGATACCGATATCCGATGCCAGTCGCGCAAACAAATAGCCGCCGGGTTTCAGTACCCGCCACAGGGAGCGCACCATGCTATCAAAATGCTGTTCGTTTTTAGCAAAATGCAATACGGCGCTGCAGATCACCAGGTCGAAAAAATCACCTGCCCAGGGCATGTCCTCCACTCCCGATACCCGGAACTTATTGAGCGCATGTGTTGATGAAAGTTTGACCGAGAGCTGCCTTACCGCCTCAATAGCTTCTGCGTTTTGATCTATGCCGTATACATCAAAGCCGTTTTGCATAAAATATACCAGGTTGCGCCCGCCACCGCAGCCGGCATCCAGTATGGTTTCGCAATGATCAAAGCGTCCTTTCAATAACTGATCGAACAAATAGATATCAATATTGCCAAAGCTTTGCTGCAGGTTGTTTTGCATGTGGTGATTGTTTAGAGGGGAAAATTAAGGAATTTTATAAGACAGTTTAGGCAATTGTGGCAGGCAGGCTAAGGAGAATCTATAAAACCACGTCATTGCGAGGTACGAAGCAATCCCCGATTAGCAGGTTTGCTCTGTATAGTTTGGGATTGCTTCGTACCTCGCAATGACGCGTAACTAAGAAAGGTTTATAATTCCCCTGTAACATTTCCTGCCAAAATAAATCTCATAGGTATGGAAACCTTCATCTACCTCAGCACAAGAATTATCTCGGTATGTTGTCTGGCTGTAATCGCCTTTACCTCCGTTCCATTTGGCAATCTCCTGAAATGTTCGCGGGAATAATAGTTCCATCCTGTTTTCTGCCATAAAACCACTAATTTTAACCCAATGATTTTTGATTTCAGGTTAAAGGTTTTTTATACGGTTGCTCAGAGGCTCAGTTTTACCAAGGCTGCCCATGAGCTGTACATTACCCAACCGGCGGTTACCAAACATATTAAAGAGCTGGAACAGCAGTTGAACATACAGCTGTTTAAGCGCAATGGCAATAATATTGCGCTTACCGTAGCAGGCAAGGTATTGGTGCAATATGCCGAAAAGATCTTCCAGACTTATACCGAACTCGAAACCGAACTGGCCCAGCTTAACAATATGGAGGCCGGTACGCTGCACATCGGCGCCAGCACTACCGTGGCCCAAACCATTTTACCCAAGATCCTGGCGCTTTTCAAAAAGACCTATCCCGATGTTACCTTCAACTTTATACAGGGTAATACCGATCATATTTCGCAGCTGATCCTCGACGAAAAAATTGACGTGGCCATTGTTGAAGGTGCAGCGCATTCGCCCCAGCTGGCCTACGCCCCTTTCGCTAAGGACGAGATTGTGCTGGTAACCCGGGCCAACAATAGGTTATCTAAAAAACAAGAGATCAATCCCAAACAATTATTGGAGATTCCCTTAGTGCTGCGTGAAGCCGGTTCGGGCACATTGGATGTGATCTTTAATGCCCTGGCCGATATACAGATCAACCCCAAGGACCTTAACATCGAGATTCAGCTGGAAAGCAGTATTGCCATAAAACAATACTTATTATACTCGGATACCGCAGCCTTTCTGTCTATCCAGTCGGTATTAAGTGAACTGAAATACAATGAGTTGAGTATTATTGAAATTAAGGGAATGGAAATTTTCCGCACTTTTCAATTCATCCAATTACACGGCAAAAACAGCAAATTGATCGATCTTTTTAAGCGTTTTTGCCTTGCCAACTATAACTTAAAGTAATTATACATTACTAAATATCATTTGATTTTTGAATGACCTATTACCATATTTGAGTGCTTAGTAAAAAGCATTTTTATGGAACACATCAATACCGATATTTGCATTATAGGCGCAGGGCCTGTTGGTTTATTTGCTGTTTTTGAAGCGGGTTTACTCAAGATGCGCTGCCATTTAATTGACGTGCTGCCGCAGGTTGGCGGTCAGCTTTCTGAAATATATCCTCATAAACCTATTTACGATATTCCGGGCTATCCGGATATCACCGCACAGCAGCTGGTTGACCGGCTCATGGAGCAGGGCGCACCCTTCCATCCTACTTTTAGTTTAGGTGAACGGGTAGAAACATTAACCAAAAACGACGATGGCTCTTATTTTATAAAAACCAACGACGGTACCACCGTAAATTGTCAGGTAGTAGTAATAGCCGGCGGACTGGGCTGTTTTGAACCCCGCAAGCCAGAAATTGACCGCTTACTGGAGTTTGAAGGCAAAGGTGTGGCCTATATGGTTAAAAACCCGGAAGCTTTACGCGACCGCAAAGTGGTGATTGCCGGTGGTGGTGATTCGGCTTTGGACTGGACTATATTTTTGGCCGATGTGGCCGAACGTGTTACGCTGGTGCACCGGGGCGATACCTTCCGTGGTACACCCGATGCTGCCGAAAAGGTTTTTGAACTGGCCAAACAAGGCAAGATCGACCTGGTACTGAAATCAAACGTGGTAGCATTAACCGGCGAAGGGCACCTGCAGGAGGTCACTTTATTGGATCGTAATAACAATGTAAGCCATATTGCTGCCGATAACCTGATACCATTGTTTGGCCTGAGCCCTAAGTTAGGACCAATTGCCAATTGGGGCCTCAACATTGATTTTTCGGCTATAGTAGTAAACACCCGCGATTACAGCACCAGCGTGGAACGTATTTATGCCATTGGCGATATCAATACTTATCCGGGTAAATTAAAGCTGATCCTTTGCGGTTTCCACGAGGCCGCGCTGATGGCCCAAAGCGCCTTCAAATACGTTTACCCCGAACAAAAACTAAGTTTTAAATACACCACCGTTTACGGTGTAACCGAGTTTTAGCCATGATCAACTTAATTATTGAAGACCGCGAAGGCAATCGTGCACCGGTAGAGATCCCCGAGGGCATCAACCTGAGTTTAATGGAGGTGCTCAAAGCGTCGGAATATGAGATACTGGCTACCTGTGGCGGCATGGCCCTGTGCGCCACCTGCCATGTACAGGTGGTGGAAGGTCCCGAACAATATTTTACCCCAACAGATAATGAGCTCGACATGCTGGATACCCTGCCCAATGCCGGTCCGGACAGTCGCCTGGCTTGCCAGATCCACCTGAGTGAGGATATGGACGGGATGGTGTTTAGATTACTTTAAGTTATGCGCAAAATTTTGATACACTAAGTAAATTTAACTCATTTTAACAATTTAAGGGATCAAAAAGATCGCTTTTTGATGTAAAAACGTTCAAAAATGGGCCATTTTAACACTTTTTAACAAATAGGGGAAAATAGGTGCAAAATTGATACACTAAGTTATCGCAGTAAAAAGCGGGAGATTTGTCCTGACCGTGAAGACTCACCAATCTTGCGCTCGTTTGCAACGAGTGCTTAACATGGGTTTGCGTTTAAAACGCAAGGGCGATGCAATCGCCGCACCACAATAAGCACTCGTTGCAAACGAGCGCAAGTAGAGTCTTCAAAAAAAATATTTTAAAGTCCTCTCCTTTGGAGAGGGTTGGGTGAGGCTCTCCCCCACACTTCATCCCAACCCGAAATATTCCTCATCAAACTACGGTACCTTTGATCTGTAACATCATCTAAAACCAAAACAAATAAAATGGTAGCCGTAATTTTTGAAGTGATGCCAGCGGAGAACAAAAAGCAGGAATACCTGAACATAGCCGCCGATCTGAAACCAACGCTGATAACTATTGATGGCTTTATTTCGATAGAGCGGTTCCAGAGTTTGACCGATCCGGGTAAAATATTGTCCTTATCCTTCTGGCGCGATGAGGAAGCCGTAAAGCAATGGCGCAATGTGGAAGTTCACCGGGATGCCCAGGCCAAAGGCCGCGATCATGTATTTAAAGACTATCATTTACGGATAGCCCATGTGGTACGTGATTATGGTATGTTTGATAGAAAGGAAGCACCTCAGGATAGCAGGCAGGCTCATCATGGATAACGAAAAAGGCCCGTCAGTCTGAGCTTGTTGAAGACGCGTGCGCAGAGGCCCGCCCTACGCGCCCCGTGGGGAGGGAATTAAAATGAATTCTTAATCAAAAGCTTTTTGCTTTTATCTAAAGCTCAGCATGACATCCCTCCTTCATGTTCATGATGACGCAAAGCTGATCAAACTCCGCAAGTTCCGGGTTTCATGAAGGCGCATCATTTGGCAATTTTGAATAAGCAAATAAGCGTATTTAACAATTACCAAAATGTATCATTATGCATAAAATAAGCGAACCCGCCATCCTGTACTTCGGTACCCCGGTAGTGCTCATTAGTACGTTGAACGAGGATGGAACCTATAATTTAGCGCCTATATCGTCTGTTTTCTGGCTAGGCTGGCGTTGTATCATCGGTATGGCTACCACCTCCAAAACGGTGCAAAATCTGCGGCGTACCGGGCAATGTGTTTTAAACCTGCCATCGGTAAATGAGGTGCAGGCCGTTAATAACCTGGCCCTTAAAACCGGCATGAACCCGGTACCTCAGGCCAAACAAGGCAGGGGTTATTACTATGAACCCAATAAATTTGGTGTTGCCGGATTAACACCTGTGCCATCGCAAAAAGTGGCCGCACCGCGGGCCATGGAATGCCCGGTACAAATGGAAGCCCATGTAGCCGAGATCCACCCCATTGGCGAAGACAATGAGCAACAACGCGGCCGCATTGTGACCATGGAACTAAAAATAGTACAGGTTTACTTAGAGGAATCCATCATCATGAATGGCGACCCTAACCGTGTTGACCCCGACAAATGGCGCCCGCTTATCATGAGTTTTCAACAGTTTTATGGTCTTGGGAACAGGTACATGACTCATCGCTGGCCAGCATTCCGGAGTATAAATACCGGAGTCCGGATATAGAGATAGCCCGGAACATGAAAAATATCATGGACCCGGTAGATGCCTTGACATAGCCTCAGGATCATCTTCGAGAGACCCTGAGGGGATGAGACGAAAAAGGCCTGTCAGTCTAAGCTTGTCGAAGACTCGCGCGCAGAGGCCTGCCCATCATGCTTCGACAGTGTTCAGCATGACATCCATCAAAAGAACCAAGGCCTTGTGCGATTCCTTCCCTTGGGAAGGGGGAGGAAGGGGTTTATGGAACAGGATGATCATCGCGCGTAGAAACCCCTCCCTGCCATTACACCTGCCCAACGCGCCCCTCCCGTGGGGCTACTGTGTGGACACATCTTTTAATGTGCCCTGTAGGGGCTGAATGTCGGTAGAAGAAGGATCAAAAGAAATTTTTACGTGCCGTAGGTACGTCACTTTTTAACTTCGTGGGGCAAATAATAATGCATTAATAGACCCTAAGTCGGTTAGTGTAGTACCTATGGCACTAAAAGAGGTTAACTTTTATTATTGCTACCGACATTTTGCTCCTCTGGAGCAGCTCTTTTTAACTATTAGTGCATTGAAAAGATGTGTACACACAGTAGCCCGTGGGGAGGGAATTAAAAATCCTTTGCTTTTATCATAGAAATCACGATGACACCTGAACCATGATAATCTAAAGGAAATGACAGATTTTTTGAACTATTAAAGACACCATTTCGCAAGATAATCCATAGTCCCTACCTTCACCCTTATGGAAAAAATACGGGAATACTTTGAGCGCATAGTTCCCCTGAGCGATAGGGATTGGCAGCTGTTTTCGTCGAAGTTGACCAGGCATGAATTTCCGAAGAAAGCGGTGCTTTTAAAAACCGGACAAACGGAGAATCACCTATCGTTTATAGAAACGGGCATCGCGCGTTATTATATCCCTAAAGACGAGAATGACGTAACCTTTACCTTTGCTTTTGCCGATAGCTTTATCAGCGCCTACGACTCTTTTTTAACCCGGCAGCCATCGCGCTATCAGATCCAGGCATTGACTGATACCACATTATGGCGATTAACTTATGATGATCTGCAGGCTATTTATAACGATACAGAAGCTGGCCAAACCATCGGTCGCCATGCCAGCGAAGCTATCTTTCTGAGCAAATCCAAACGCGAGCTATCCTTGTTAAATGATAGTGCCGAACAACGTTATCTGAATTTATTTACCGAGCAGCCGCAGCTCATCAGGCAAATCCCGCTAAAGTATATCGCCTCCTACATCGGCATTACACCACAGGGGTTAAGCCGAATCCGTCGGCGTATTACTTAACTTAGGTTCATTGTTTGTTGCCCGGGGTATATCCACATTTGTATCAAACAAAACACACACATGAAAGTATTGATCATATTGCTCGGCACCTTTGGCATAGGCCTCGTAGTTACTAAATTATCCGGTGATTTTAGCATAAAACTATCCGCCCAGATAGCTATGGCCGTGATGATGGCGTTTACCGCACTCGGGCATTTTAAATTTACCCGAGGCATGGCCATGATGCTGCCCTCATTTATCCCCTACAAAAAACAAGTGGTATATATTACGGGGGTGATAGAAATAGCAGCAGCCGCAGGTTTGCTTATTCCGGCTACACGTACACTGACGGCCTGGTGCCTTATCCTGTTTTTTATTGTGCTTACCCCGGCCAATATCAATGCTGCTATGAAACATATCAATATGGAAAAAGGTACGTTTGACGGCCCCGGGCCAGCATATTTGTGGTTCCGCATCCCCTTACAGCTTTTGTTTATGGCCTGGGTTTCCTGGAGCTGTTTGTTGTAATTACTTTTTCACAAACTGCTTTAATACTTTGCGTTCCATACGGCTATCGGGCCACATCGTTATTTTATAGTGATCCTGACCTTCGTCGCCCTCCGGATCCACATTGCTTAAAGCGGACGAATAAACCCTTACGCGATATTTGCCAGGTTTGATGATGAGCTTGAGGTATGATTTATAATCCGGAAAGTTAAGTACCTGCAACAAACCCGATTGAATGGTGATGCCAGCTTCGACCACATGATCATACTGGCTGAAATCTGTTTGAGGATCGGCACTGTCCAGTATTTCCAGTTCGGCTTTTACATGGCCGTAACTTTCAATACCGATGCCCAGGATATCGTAATCAACACCCAGTCTGTCGTGATAAGCCTCAGGCGTCCAGAAAGTATCGGAACCGGTATTACTTTTATAAGCAGAATCGCAGAGGTAAAACTGGTTATGTTTGGTAAAAAAATCGAGCCGGTATTTACTGGAAGGTTTTGTGGTGAATGCCAGGTTGGAGAGTGATAAAAGAATAAGGATGCAAGGAACCAGGAGAAAAGCCCGGTACTTTATTTTTCCTGATCTTTTACTCTTAATTCCTTGCATCTGTTTTTAATTTCTGATTTTCAAAATAGTCCTTTTGTTCCTTGATCCAAAGAGTCTTTGCTCCCCCTACAAAGGGGAATAGCCCATGAAAAGACAGCATCTATACTAATTCAAGAGGTGTAGCCCCTAATGGGGCAAAAAACCTTTTGGTTCTATTTCTACAAATATGTAGTCCCTACGGGACATGAAATACAGCCACATTTGCAGCTTAAATTGTTGCTCTATGTCCCGTAGGGACTACATATTTGTAGAAAATAATTGTAAAAATTTGGTGTGCCCCGTAGCGGGCTACCCCTCCTGTCATTTGATGGGCTATTACTCTCCCAAGGGGAATAGCCCATCAAAAATCAAACGCGCGGTATCGACTCACCCCGACATCGCTGCACTCGTCACCCCTCTCTCCGCTTTGCGCATAGAGGGGTTTTCTTTCTTTTTTTCTTTACCCTCTTTGTGGCGAAGCCGGAGGGTGGTCCAGCGAGGCGCAGACCGGTGAGTGTTGACTCACCCCGACATCGCTGCGCTCGTCACCCCTCTCTCCGCTTCGCGCATAGAGGGGTTTTCTTTCTTTTTTTCTTTACCCTCTTTGCGGGGCAAAGCCGCAGAGAGGGTGGTCCAGCGAAGCGTAGACCGGTGAGTATTGACTGCTACTACCTCTACAAAGCTCCCGCCCTGATCTCATCGACAACAGCCGGATCAAGCAACGTTGAAGTATCACCTAAATTAGAGGTATCGCCTTCGGCTATTTTACGCAATATGCGGCGCATGATCTTGCCTGAGCGGGTTTTGGGTAATCCGGTTACAAACTGGATCTTATCGGGTTTGGCAATAGCGCCGATAATGCGCGCTACGGTCATCATAATATCTTTACGCGTCAGGTCATCATCTGCATGATGTTTAGGGCATACTACGAAGGCATAAATACCTTGTCCTTTAATATCATGCGGATAACCCACTACAGCCGATTCAACCACGCTGCTGTGCATGTTAATAGCATTCTCCACCTCGGCAGTACCAATACGGTGACCGGATACGTTCAGCACATCATCCACACGGCCGGTTATGCGGTAATAACCATCCTCATCGCGCAGGCAGCCGTCGCCGGTAAAATACAGGTTTTCGTACGTGGCGAAATAAGTGGTGCGGCAGCGCTCATGATCGCCATAAGTAGTGCGCAGCATACCCGGCCATGGGAATTTGATACACAGGTTACCGCTTACGCCGTTACCTTCTATCTCTTTACCGTTCTCGTCAACCAAAATAGGCTGAATGCCTGGTAATGGTAAAGTGGCATAACCTGGTTTGGTTGGTGTTACGTTACAGATAGGCGATATCATTAGGCCGCCGGTTTCTGTTTGCCACCAGGTATCGGCAATAGGGCAATTACCGTGACCAATTTTTTCATCAAACCAGTGCCAGGCTTCTTCGTTGATAGGTTCGCCTACCGATCCCAGTTTGGTGAGCGAGCTCAGGTCTTTACCTTTCAAAGGCTCCTCGCCGAAACTCATCAGTGAGCGGATGGCCGTTGGCGCGGTATATAATATGTTTACTTTATACTTATCAACTATTTCCCAGAAGCGGCCCGCATCAGGATAGGTAGGCACCCCCTCGAACATTAAAGTAGTGGCGCCTTGTGACAGCGGACCATAAGCTATATAAGAGTGCCCGGTGATCCAACCGATATCGGCGGTGCAAAAATACACCTCGCCTTTATTATATTGGAATACGTTGGCAAAAGTATAGCCGGCATATACCATATAACCGCCACAGGTATGAACCACCCCTTTTGGTTTACCCGTTGAGCCGGAAGTATACAGGATAAACAGCATATCCTCGGCATCCATTATTTCAACGGGGCATTGCGGATTACCTTGCGTTTCTACCTTTTTCACTTCATCTTCCCACCAAACGTCACGACCTTTGATCATAGATACCGGCGTGCGGCTGCGGGTTAATACAATTACTTTTTGTACCGATTTACACTGTACAAGAGCGTCGTCTATCACATTTTTTAATGGGATATCTTTATTACCGCGGAAACCGCCATCGGCAGTGATCACGATATTACATTCGGCATCATTGATCCTGTCGGCAATAGACTGGGCCGAAAAACCACCAAATACTACCGAGTGAACGGCGCCGATACGCGCACAGGCCAAAACGGCGATGGCCAGTTCGGGCACCATTGGCATATAAATACAAATACGGTCGCCTTTTTTGGCGCCGTTATTTTTAAGCACATTGGCAAACTGGCAAACCTTATCATGCAGCTGACGATAAGTTAATACGCGATGATCTTCCTGCGGATCATTTGGCTCCCATATAATAGCGGGTTTATCGCCCTGTGTTTCCAGGTGACGGTCCAGACAGTTTTCGGTAATGTTGAGTTTAGCGCCCTGGAACCATTTTACGCTTGGTTCTTTAAAATTCCAGTCCAGCACCTTATCCCATTTTTTGTGCCAGTAAAAATTATCGGCAATGCCGGCCCAAAACTGCTCAGGCTGTTCAACACTTTGCTGGTAAACCTGCTTGTATTCGTCAAATGATGTAATCTTCATAATGGTTTAATGGAGGGCGTAAATTAGTAATTTATGTGTTAAGTGTAAATTAAAAACGCCACTTATTAAAAAAATTTAATAAGTATTTTCATTACAGTTAACAGGTTGGCGTCAAAGCGAATGCCTGCTTTTAAAAAGAATTTGAAATATTTTAAAAACACCCTTGAATATTTGATTTAAAAGTCTGATATTTGCAAACTCTTTTTGAATAAAGGGTTGATAATTAAAAATATTTGTCATGTCAAGAATTTGTGATCTAACAGGAAAAGGATCTATTGTAGGTAATAACGTTTCTAACTCAAACGTTAAAACAAAACGCAGGTTTCATCCTAACTTAAAACTTAAAAAGTTTTATATCCCTGAAGAAGATAAATGGATTACCTTAAAGGTATCTACATCAGCTGTTAAAACCATCACTAAAAATGGTATAACTGCTTGTATCAATAAATTTGTAAAAAAAGGATACATTTAGTAGGCTGTACGTTTGAGGTTTTACGTTATACGTAAGGCATAAAGCGTACATATATAATTTGAAAAATTGCGTAAGCCGTGAGGCTACACGTACAACATAAAAAGAAAATGGCAAAAAAAGGCAACAGGGTTCAGGTAATTTTAGAGTGTACTGAACACAAAACAAGCGGTATGCCAGGCATGTCTCGCTATATTACCACCAAGAACAAAAAAAATACAACTGAAAGGTTAGAATTGAAAAAATTCAACCCGGTTTTACGTAAAGTAACCGTTCACAAAGAAATTAAATAATTAGTTGATTCAATTGATGGTTGATTTAAGTTTAAAGCTGAAATCACTAATTCAATAATTCACTAACTCAATAATTAAACAACATGGCAAAGAAAGTAGTTGCAACACTGAAAGTAGCAGGTAAAGGCAAAGAATATTCAAAAGTGATCACCATGAATAAATCACCAAAAACCGGTGCTTATTCATTCAAAACACAAATTGTCCCTAACGATTTTGTTAAGGATGCAATTGCAGGTAAAACACTGTAATAACTGCCGATCAAAATATAGAAGCCGTCTTGTTTTTACGAGAGGGCTTTTTTTGTTATGCCTCACCCCGGCCCTCTCCAAAGGAGAGGGAGTAAAAAGTGATGGCGGTAAAAGAGTTAATAATTTAATTTTAAACTATTAATAAAAGTCCTCTCCTTTGGAGAGGATTTAGGTGAGGCTTATGGGATTATTTGATTTTTTTAAGAAAAAGGAAAATACACAGCAAGAGCAGCAAGCCCTTGATACCGGGTTAGAAAAAACCAAGGACAACTTTTTTTCAAAGATCACCAAGGTAATTGCCGGTAAATCAACCGTTGACGATGACGTTTTGGATGAGCTGGAAGAAGTACTGGTAACATCTGATGTTGGCGTAAGTACTACCCTCAAAATCATAGAGCGGATCCAGGCCCGTGTAGCCCGCGATAAATACGTAGGCACCGGCGAGCTGAACAACTTGCTGAAAGACGAGATCCAGCAATTACTGGCCGAAAACAACAGCAACGATTTTCGGAACTTTGAGTACGGTAACCACAAGCCTTATGTAATTATGGTGGTTGGCGTTAACGGTGTAGGTAAAACCACCACCATTGGCAAGCTGGCCCATAAGCTAAAGCAGGCGGGAAACCAGGTAGTTTTAGGTGCGGCGGATACCTTTCGCGCGGCAGCTGTCGACCAGATCAAACTTTGGGGCGAGCGTGTTGGTGTAAAGGTAGTGGCGCAGGCTATGGGATCCGATCCGGCATCAGTAGCCTATGATACCCTGCGTTCGGCAGTGGCAGCAGGTGATGATGTAGCTATTATTGATACGGCTGGCAGGTTACACAATAAAGTTGGCCTGATGAACGAGCTGACCAAGATCAAAAATGTAATGCAAAAGGTAATTCCCGGCGCCCCGCATGAGATATTGCTGGTGCTGGATGCCTCAACCGGGCAAAACGCCATAGAGCAGTGCAAACAATTTACCGAAGCTACCAATGTTAACGCCCTGGCTTTAACCAAATTGGATGGTACAGCCAAAGGCGGTGTAGTGATCGGAATCTCAGATCAGTTTAAGATCCCGGTAAAATATATAGGTGTGGGCGAAGGTGTAGAACATTTGCAGCTGTTTGACAGGACTGAGTTTGTAAATAGTTTATTTAAACAATAATGAATTAAAAACGCGTCATTGCGAGGCACGAAGCAATCCCCGGTTTACAGAGCGGATCTGCACAGTTGGGGATTGCTTCGTGCCTCGCAATGACGATTTGATAGCGTATGAGGACGAAAGAATTAGATAAGCCAACAGCCAAACCGGTTAAACAACGTGTAAACGTGGTTACATTGGGCTGTTCCAAAAATATATACGACTCGGAGATATTGATGGGGCAGCTTAAAGGCAATCAGTTTGACGTGGTACATGAGGCTGATAAAGTTGGTAAAAACGATATTGTGGTGATCAATACCTGTGGCTTTATTGATAATGCCAAACAGGAATCTATCGATACCATTCTGCAATACAGCGAGTTAAAAGAACAAGGCAAAGTAGGAAAAGTAATTGTGACAGGTTGCCTGAGTGAGCGTTACAAACCCGAGCTGGAAGCCGAGATCACCAATGTAGACGCTTATTTTGGTACCAACGATCTGCAAAATTTATTAACCTCCGTAGGAGCCGATTATAAGCACGAACTCATTGGTGAGCGTTTATTGACGACTCCATCACATTTTGCTTATTTTAAAATTGCCGAAGGCTGTAACCGTCCATGCTCGTTCTGCGCCATTCCGCTGATGCGCGGCAAGCACCTGAGCACTCCTATCGACCAACTGGTTAAAGACGCGCAGGCCCTGGTTAAAAACGGTACTAAGGAATTGATCCTGATAGCCCAGGACCTCACCTACTATGGTCTTGATCTTTATGGCAAACGCAACCTGGACGAATTACTGCGCCGCCTGAGTGATGTGAACGGTGTAGAATGGATCAGGCTGCAGTATGCTTATCCTTCTGGCTTCCCTATGGAGATTCTGGATGTGATGAACGAGCGTGATAACATTTGCAAATACATGGATATGCCTTTGCAGCACATCAGCGATAATATGCTGAAATCTATGCGCCGCGGGCTTACCAAACAAAAAACTATCGACGTAGTGAACGAGATCCGCGACAGGGTGCCGGGTATTGCTATGCGTACCACCCTCATCACTGGTTATCCCGGCGAAACCGAGCGCGATTTTGAAGAAATGATGCAATGGGTGGAAGAAACTAAGTTTGACCGTCTGGGCTGCTTCACCTACTCGCACGAAGAAAAAACACATGCGTTCTCTCTGGTTGATGACGTTCCTGCCGAAGTAAAACAGGACCGCGCCGATGCCATTATGGAAATTCAGCAAGGTATTTCGTTTGATAAGAATCAGGAAAAAGTTGGTCATACATTTAAAGTATTGATCGATAAAAAGGATGGTGATTACTTTGTAGGTCGTACCGAATTTGATTCGCCAGAGGTGGATAACGAAGTATTGATCGATGCCAGCATCGATTACGCTACTGTCGGAAGCTTTGTAAATGTGAAAGTTAACAGCGCCGAAGACTTTGACCTTTATGGACAAATTGTAAAATAATGTTAATTTGTGGCGCATTACCACTAATGATTTTACATTTGGCCTCCGTACGTTTTTTAGCGGAGTTAAATCGCTAAATCACTAACTCACTAATTCAATAATGCTTACAGATGGAAGCCTCCTGTACAAGTTATAAAGACACCGGATTTTTTTCGCCTACGGTTATTGATTACCTCGAGAACCGGGCCGATCTGAAACCGTTTTACAGTTACCGCCCGGATATGGCCGGGTTTGCCGAACTGTTGAAAAACAAGAAAGTTGTTGCGGATCGGGAGATTTTGCACCGTGTACTGTCAAAGCAATATGGAATTGAGTCCGGAAGTCTGGAAGTCGGAAAATCCGGAAGTAATGAAGCTAACGTAGAACTTACAACGTATAACGTACAACCTCCTGTTGCTCAAAACTTACAACTCCTAAAACTCGATAATACTTATACTATAACTACCGGTCATCAGCTTAATATTTTTGCTGGTCCGCTATACTTTCTTTATAAAATTGCTACCGCCATAAAATTAGCCCGGCAATTAAAAGCGGTTCATCCCGATAAAAACTTTGTGCCTGTTTATTGGATGGCCAGTGAAGATCATGACTTTGCCGAGATCAACTACACTAACATTGGCGGTAAAAAAGTACACTGGTGGTACGAAGCCTCGGGCGCTACCGGGCGTATCAATCCGGATACTATGCGCCAGGCCTTAAACCAATATAAAGGTGTTTTAGGCATGGAAGGTCATTCCAAAGAACTGGCCGAAATTGTAGAGACCGCCTATACCCGCTTTGATAAACTGGCCGATGCTACCCGCTACCTGGTAAACGCGCTGTTTGGCCAATACGGCCTGGTGATCATTGATGCCGACGACCACGAGTTTAAGCAGCAATTCGCCCCCATCATGGAGCAGGATATCATCCATCAAAACAGCTTTAAAAATATAACCACCACCAACGAGCAATTGCAAAAGTTGGGTGTGCATATACAGGTTAATCCACGCGAGATCAACTTTTTTTACCTGAAAGACCAGCTGCGTGAGCGTATCGTTTTTGAGCAGGACAGCTACCAGGTGATGAATACCGATATCCGCTTTACCGAAGCCGAACTAAAAGAGGAAATTGCTACATCGCCGGAGCGTTTTAGTCCGAATGTGGTGATGCGCCCCCTTTACCAGGAATGCATCTTACCCAACATCGCCTACATAGGTGGTGGCGCTGAAATAGTGTATTGGCTGGAACTTAAATCCAACTTTGATTTTTACAAGATTGACTTCCCTATCCTGATCTTGCGTAACTCGGCATTGGTGGTTCGTAAGGAACAAGCGGCCAAAATTGAGCGCATGGATCTGGATGTAGCCGCGCTGTTTAAGCAAACAGATGCCCTGCAAACCGAATGGATAAAAAAACACAGCGACCATAACCTTTCCTTGGAAGGCGAATGGCGAGAATTGACCGCCGTTTTTGAAAAGATAAAACTGCGCTCGTATAAGATCGACCCGACACTAGCGCCATCAGCCGCGGCTGTACAGGCCCGTCTGAAACATGCGATTGATAACCTCGAAAAGAAATTGATCCGCGCCGAAAAACGCAACTATGAGGTAAGGCTGGAGCAGTTATCCGTAGTAAAAGCTGAACTCTTTCCGAAAGACAGTTTGCAGGAACGTACCGAGAATTTTGGCCTGATGTATGTAAAATGGGGACAATCCTTCATCGATGAGCTCATCCGCCATTTTGAACCGCTTGATTTTGAGTTTACTATTTTGACGGAGGAGTAAGACGGCTAACAGTTAAATTCATTTGTCATTCTGAGGAACGAAGAATCTATTATTGAATAAGCATAGCGGTAAGCAGATTCTTCACTGCGTTCAGAATGACAAAGTTTATTGGGGTTAACGTTTAAAGCTTCTTTAACCATCGTCTGTGTCCTCACAGGCGATTTGCATTGTTGCCTGTGAGGACACAGGCAACCGGGGAAAGAGCGAATTGCTTAGTATTAGGGACCTGCCTAAGTAGAGATTGCTTCGCGCCTCGCAATGACGTGAGGGATACACCTCCCCCTTTTTTCTCCCCCACATCCCCCAAAATATCAGTAATTTCGCAGCATGAATAATGCGAAACCAACCATACTTGTTGTAAACGACGATGGGATAACCGCCCCTGGTATAAAAGTGCTGATGGAAGCCATGAGCGAAATTGGCCGTGTAGTAGTGGTAGCACCGGATAGCCCGCAATCAGGCATGGGACACGCCATTACCATAGGCAAACCATTGCGTTTAGATAAGGTAGATCTTTATGAAGGCATTGAAATGTACCGCTGCTCAGGCACCCCGGTTGATTGTGTAAAGCTGGCCGTAAATAAAATATTCAAAGGCCAAAAGCCAGATCTGTGTGTATCCGGCATCAACCATGGTTTAAATAATTCTATCAATGTGTTATACTCCGGTACCATGTCGGCCGCTGTTGAAGGTGCCATTGAGGGTATCCCATCCATCGGCTTTTCTTTGGATGATTATACGCTTCAAGCCGATTTTAGTCATTGTGTTAAATATATTAAAGAACTGGCTTTGCAGGTTTTGGCTAACAATCTTCCACCGGCTACGTTGCTCAATGTGAATTTCCCCAATACTCCTGATATCAAAGGTATCAAAGTGTGCCGTCAGGCGGCCGCAAAATGGGCCGAGGAATTTGACGAAAGAATCGATCCGCATAAACGGCCCTACTATTGGCTTACCGGTGTTTTTCAATTAAATGATGGCGGCGAAGATACCGATGTTTGGGCCCTGGAGCACAATTATGTATCGGTTGTACCCGTTCAGTTTGATATGACGGCACATCATGCTATTCCTTATTTAAATAATTGGAAATTTAATGTTTAAGCACAATACGGTAACCGCAGGCACAATTTACGGAGCTATATTACCTGCCATAAGTCTGTTCATTTTTCTGTACCTGTTAAAAGGCAATTTTTTATTGTTTAATAAACCAGGCACACCTTACCTGGTGGCTATTGGCCTCAATCTTATAATTATCCGCTGGTATGGTAAAAATAAGATGGATAAAGCGGTGATCGGTATAGCCGCGGTTACCTTTATATTTATGCTCGCCATATTTGTATTTAAATTGCAGCCCATACGATGAAATATTACCTGGTAGCCGGCGAAGCCTCGGGCGATATGCATGGGGCCAATTTAATGAAAGCACTAAAAGCCCTTGACCCCGATGCCGAGTTCCGTTTTTTTGGTGGTGACCTGATGCTGGCAGAAGGTGGTACCCTTGTAAAACACTACCGTGAAATGGCTTACATGGGCTTTGTAGAAGTGATCGCGAATCTGCCAGCCATCCTTAAAAACATCAAACAATGCAAACAGGATATTCATTCCTGGCAGCCGGATGTGCTTATTCTAATCGACATCCCCGGCTTTAATCTCAAAATTGCCGCATACGCGCAAACCATCGGTTTAAAAGTAAATTACTACATCTCGCCCAAGGTTTGGGCCTGGAATCAAAAAAGGGTGTTAAAGATCAAAAAGGTAGTGAACCACCTTTTCTGCATTCTGCCTTTTGAGGTTGATTTTTACAAAACCTGGGGAATGGATGTGGATTATGTAGGCAATCCGCTGCTTGACGCCATCGCCGCATTTAAACCAGATCCCGATTTTTTGCAGCAGCATCAGCTTATTGGCAAAAAGATCATTGCGCTGTTACCCGGCAGTCGTAAACAGGAGATCAGCAACCTGCTGCCCGATATGATAAGCATTGCTGAACGTTTTCCGGAGCATCAATTTGTAATAGCCGGCGCCCCATCTTTTAAACAGGATTATTATGATCAGTTTTTAAATGGCGAAAATATTCCGGTATTATTTGATGCCACTTATAATCTGTTAAGTCATGCCCACGCGGCTGTTGTAGCATCAGGTACCGCCACTCTCGAAACGGCCTTGTTTCATGTACCGCAGGTGGTTGTTTACAAAGGCAACACGCTCACTATTGCCATAGCGCGCATGCTGGTTAAATTAAATTTTATATCGCTGGTTAACCTGATTATGAACAAAGGCGTGGTAAAGGAATTGATCCAGGAAGATTGTACCACAGCCAGGATCAGTGAAGAGGTTGATCTGCTGATCAATAATAAAGAGCATCGTCAAAAAGTACTAACTGATTATGCTGAACTGGACATACGTATGGGCCAGCCCGGCGCATCTGCCAAAACCGCCGCTCTCATTGTAAAATACGCTGCAAATAAATAAAGCCCTGTTTTTGCAGGGCTCTATCGTTTTCATAGGTGTGATGTAATATATATTGATCAGGCTGCAGACAGTGTTTGCTGTGCAACAACCCGTTGATTGCTTGGTTTAAATCTGTTCTTCGCTCTGAAATTTCTAAGGTCTTCCAATAAAATATCTAACAACTGATTATCAAAGCGGGCTATTAATTTGCTTGCAGATGGTGTTTTATAGGATTTCATAATGTAATATGTTATAGGTTAATGTTGTAGTTTGTATACAATTAGGCTGCTGTTGGCAATAAAGGTGTTTTGCCTTTAATCGCTTTCAGGTCATTCATGATAATTCTTTTCAACTGGTTATCAAAATTAGCTACTAATTTGCTGATCGATGGTTTTTTGGTGCTTTTCATAGTTTTAGTTTTTGTATATTTTATTTTCTTTTAGTCTTTCCTTTTATCGTCGTCGTCTTCGGTCAGGTTATCTTTCCTTCGCTTGGCTTCCTTGTATTGCCTTAGTATCTGTTCTTCATCGCGTTCATCTGATGTTTTTGTCGGCTCTACCGGATTGTCCCATTCTTTCTCTTCTTCCTTAATGGTTTTCTTTGTAGCTTTCATGACAGTTACATTTAATAACTATTATTCCAAATCAGTGCCAAAAAATTAATTTCGCGCCAAAAAAGTCATTAAAATCTGTAAAAAGATTACAATTAAATGTAAGTGACTGTATTTGAGGTGCTTTTATGCGGATAAAAAAATCCATTTTTTTAGACAGTAACCGGTATGCATCATTGCAAAAACGTACGCTAACTGAACAAATATGTACAGTACCGCTAATTCCGGACATTTCGTTTATAGTTAATGAAGTGTGCTGCTAACGCGATAAGTGCTAATCCGCCGCCAATAGCACATACGCCTGCCCATCCATAATTTTTCCAGAGCAGGCTGGCCAGGAATGTTCCGGATGCGCCACCTATAAAATATGATACCATGTATACCGTGTTGAGCCGGTTGCGGGCCTCTGGTATCAAGGCAAAAATGATAGACTGGTTGGAGATATGGGTAGCCTGTACGCCCATATCTAAAACAATTACGCCAACAATGAGCCCGGCAATGCTGCTGCCGGAGAAGTAAAAAATAATATAAGAGATAAGCACCAGTAATAAAGTATAGCCCGACAGCTTATAAGGATTCATTTTATCGCTCAGGCGGCCCATCAATCCCGCTGCCAGCGCACCAAAGGCACCCACCAATCCAAAGGCGCCGGCTGCCGCGCTTCCTTCGTTAAACTGAGGCTGCTTTAACAAAAATACCAGGGTAGTCCAAAAAGCACTGAATCCGGCAAAGCACAAAGCCCCTCTGAAAGAAGCCATACGCAGTTTGGGCTGTGTTTTTATTAGATGAATGAGCGAGTGCATCAATTTTTTATAGTTGCCTTTATAATCGGGCTCCACCTCGGGCAAAAAGAAAAAGATCATCAGCCACATAGCTGCCATTAAGCCCGTAGCTATATAATACATGCTCCGCCAGCCAAAATGCTGACCAATAAAACCGCTTAGGGTACGCGAAAGCAATATCCCGATCAGCAATCCGCTCATCACAAAACCCAGCTTTTTACCCCGCTCATGCGGTTTGGCCAGGTGAGCGGCCATAGGTATAAGTAATTGTGGTATAATAGAAGATAAACCCAATAAAAAGCCGGCAATGGTTAATACTAATATAGATGGAGCAAGTGCGCTGATGAGCAATGCAAAAATAACCAGGATAAAATCTAACAATATCAATTGCTTACGCTTTACCATATCTGCCAGGGGCACAATAAACAACAAACCGCTGGCATAACCAATTTGTGTAAACAGGGATAGTTGCTGAGCTTTTTTATCCGTTATACCAAAAGTGTGCGCGATATCTGCAAGCAGGGGTTGATTGTAATAGATATTGGCCACCACCAAGCCGGTGGCGATTGTCATGATCCATAAGGTAAGCGGCGTTAAATGCGGATGTTCTTTAGAAGTATCGGGAGCTGTCATGAGCAATAAAATATAAAATCTGCTGCAAAAGTGACAAAGCATTTTTAAAATGATGCCTGTTTAAAGTAATTTTTCTTTCACAATAAACAATAAGATGGAATTTATGGAGTTTTATATTTTGATAAAAAGAATTGATTTACAATTACTTTTTTGAAAAACAGGCTCATTAAAATAGGTTTTTTAATAATTTATTGGTTTTTTAATGAAAAACCCAGTTAAAAATGAAATAATTTCTATTAAATATGGGTTTTAACATTTTTTTAACAAAAAAATGTACTAAAATTAATTTTATTATATAAAATAAAAGTAGTTTATTAAATAATTAACCTATCAATTTATTACTAATACAAATTTCAATAAAAAAATTAAAAATTTATCACATTATTAAAGTTTTATTAGTATTTTTGATAATCAAATGCAAAATGAATGAGTATTTGGTAAATGTTACAAAAAAATTACAAAATAAAATTGGTGAATCTGAAAACTTAGTGTTACTTTTACACCATAACAAAAACGATAAAAAAGTCTTCTCATAATTTAGGTTTATAATTGGTTAGTAAAGGCCCCTGCCCATCAGGGGCTTTACTTATTTTAAAGGGGCGGTTTCCCTGTTACAATCACCTTAACTTTATTATTTGTGAGGATTCGCCAATGGTGATATTATTGCTATTGACAGTAGGTGATAAAAATTATTAACAAGAGATTTTGTTTTACTGCATAATGTGATATATTTGCAGCCCAATCCGGGGGATTAGCTCAGCTGGCTAGAGCGCTTGCATGGCATGCAAGAGGTCATCGGTTCGACTCCGATATTCTCCACAATAATAAAAGGGCCTTACAAAAATGTAAAGCCTTTTTTATGATACCAATCTTAATATCACCCTCTTTTTAACCATAAACAATACCATTGAGTTTTATATAAATAAGCTAACTTTGTGGCAGATGAAATATTTAGCCATCATCATATGCTTATACGTTTCCCTCCTCTCGGTAATGCCGTGCCAGGATAGGGATGATGCTGTATTGGCTCAATCGCACCTAACCATCAGGCAGGCGCATGATGGTAATCAAGATTGCACCCGCGAGGCTTGTACCCCACTTTGTTCCTGCTCCTGCTGTTCAAGCGTCAGGGATATTGATTTTCAGGTACATGTTTTATCATTTCGGCAAAATACTTTTATTCCATATCCCGATCTGATCATTCCTGCCTTATCTGAGCAGGACATCGCCATTTGGCAGCCGCCACAATTAGGTTAATACGATTTCCTTTTAATTTTTTTGCCCGTCATCACGTATGGCGAGGCATGGATTGTCGCATTAATTTAATAAAATTTCATGTTTGATCATATTATCGCGTTCTCTATCCGGAACAAGGTAACTATCGGGATCATGACGCTGTTGCTGGTGATTGCCGGGATCTATTCCGCTGCCAATTTACCGGTCGACGCGCAACCCGATATTACCAATAACCAGGTACAGATCATTACGCAGGCACCCAACTTGGGTGCGCAGGAAGTGGAGCAATTTATTACCGCTCCTATTGAATTATCCATGGCAAATATTGCCGGGATAGTCGAAAAACGGTCTATCTCCCGTTCGGGTATATCCGTTATAACCCTAGTTTTTAAAGACAATATTGATATATACTGGGCACGCCAACAGGTAACAGCCCAATTAAAAGAAGCCGAAAGCAGTATCCCTACAGATCTTGGTCAGCCCACGCTGGCGCCAATAACAACCGGGCTTGGCGAAATTTACCAGTATGTGATCCATCCCCAAAAAGGCTATGAGCAGAAATACACGGCTACCGATCTGCGCACCATTCAGGATTGGCTGGTACGCACGCAGTTAGCCGGTACTGTAGGTGTTGCCGAAGTAAGCGGCTGGGGTGGTTTTGTTAAGCAATACGAAGTGGCACTGGATAACGATAAGCTCAATTCATTGGGGCTTACCATTCCGGATGTTTATACCGCTCTGCAAAAAAACAACGAAAACACAGGTGGCTCGTATATCGAGCAACTTAATAACGCCTACTTTATCCGTGGCCTGGGGCAGGTGAAATCGCTGGATGATATCAAAAAGATAGTTGTTAAAAATGTAAAAGGTTCACCTGTTTTGATACGTGATATTGCCATAGTACAATTTGGCAGCGCTACCCGCTATGGCGCGGTAACCCGGAATGGCCAGGGCGAAGTTGTTGCCGGTGTAACCCTGATGCTGAAAGGCGAAAACTTTAGCCAGGTGATTAAAAACGTAAAAGAGCGCATGGTGCAAATCAAAAAATCCTTACCAGAAGGCGTGACTATCGAACCTTTTATTGATCGTACTGAACTCGTCGACCGGGCTATCGGCACCGTAAAACGCAACCTGCTGGAGGGCGCGCTCATCGTCATTTTTGTGTTGGTGCTCCTGTTAGGCAACTTCAGGGCAGGTTTGGTGGTAGCCTCTGTTATTCCGCTGGCCATGCTGTTCGCGTTTTTAATGATGCGGCTGTTTGGTGTTTCAGGAAATCTGATGAGTTTAGGAGCTATCGACTTTGGACTTATTGTGGATGGCGCCGTAATTATTGTGGAAAGCGTAGTGCATCACATTACGAGCGGCCGCTATCAAAAGGATGCCATCGAAAAGCTGAGTACCGAACAAATGGACATCGAGGTACAAAGCAGCGCCGGTAAGCTCATGAAATCAGCAGCTTTTGGGCAGATCATTATCCTCATCGTCTATCTCCCGCTGTTATCGCTTATCGGTATTGAAGGTAAAATGTTCAAACCGATGGCGCAAACCGTGGCCTTTGCTATTTTGGGTGCTTTTATACTCTCGCTCACTTATGTACCGATGGCCAGCGCCTTGTTCCTGAGTAAGAAAACAGTATACAAAATCAATATTTCTGATCATATTATCACCTTTCTACAGCGCATTTATCAGCGTGCGCTGGTGGCTGTTTTGAAGGTAAAGGTGCTGACGGTGGCGGTAGTTTTTATATTATTTGGCATCTCGATATGGGCCTTCAGCCGCATGGGCGGCGAGTTTATCCCTACACTGGAAGAGGGCGACCTCACCGTGGAGATCTCAATGATGCAAGGCACCTCGCTTTCTGAAGTAGTTAAAACTTTCGGAAAAGCGGAGAAATTATTGAAGGACCGTTTCCCGGAGATTAAACAAGCGGTTACCCGTATCGGCAGTTCTGAAATTCCGACCGACCCTATGCCCATTGAGCGGGCAGATATGATGCTGGCGATGAAACCCAAAGCTGAATGGAAAAGCGCCACGACCAGGGAGGAAATGTCTGCCAAAATGGAAGCAGCGCTGGAGGAGATCCCCGGCATCCACGCCTCCATTTCACAGCCCATGCAAATGCGTTTTAATGAATTGATGACGGGCATCAGGCAGGATGTGGCCATTAAAATATATGGTGAAGACCTGGATGTGCTGGCCGATGAAGCCAACAAGATAGCAAAGGAGATCTCGACGGTAAAAGGTGTAACCGAGCCCTATATCGAAAAGGTGATCGGCCTGCCACAGATCCAGGTATCCTATAACCGCGACAGGATGGCCCAATATGGCTTAAATATCAGCGATGTGAATCTAATCCTAAAAACAGCCTTTGCCGGTAATGTGGCCGGTGTGGTATTTGAGGGAGAGAAGCGTTTTGATATGGTAGTTCGCATGGATCGCAACCTGCGCGAAAACATTGCCAACGTGGAAAACCTGCTGATCCCTCTCCCATCGGGCAATAAAGTACCGCTAAACCAGGTAGCCGATATCGGTATCAAAGATGCCCCGGCCCAGATATCCCGTGAGGACGGCAGGCGCCGGATCTACGTAGGTTTTAATGTAGAGGGCCGCGATGTGGAATCCACTGTAACCGAAATACAAAACAAACTGGCTAAGCAGATAAAACTACCCGGTGGTTATTACATGACCTATGGCGGGCAGTTTCAAAACCTGCAAGCGGCAAAAAGTCGGCTGGGTATAGCAGTTCCGGCGGCATTGCTGTTTATCCTGATATTGCTGTATGTCACCTTTCGCTCGGTTAAGGAAAGCCTGCTTATTTTTACGGCTGTTCCATTAGCTTCCATGGGTGGTATTGCAGCTTTATTGCTTCGCGGTATGCCTTTTAGTATTTCAGCGGGGGTTGGTTTTATTGCTCTGTTTGGGGTTGCGGTATTGAATGGCATTGTGCTCATTGGCTACTTCAATCAGCTAAAGGAAGAGGGCATGAGCAATATTTATGACCGCGTACTGGAAGGCACTAAAACAAGATTGCGCCCGGTACTTATGACCGCCTCTGTTGCTTCGCTGGGTTTCCTACCTATGGCCCTGTCATCAAGCGCCGGTGCCGAAGTACAGAAGCCGCTGGCTACCGTAGTCATAGGCGGCTTAGTTACCGCAACATTTTTAACCCTGTTTGTATTACCATGCCTGTACCTATTATTTAACCGGAAAGAGGTAGGCAAAATAAAACTCCCTAAAGCGGTAATAGCTATATTGATCACAGGCATGCTGGCAATGGCTGGTACATCCCGAGCAAATGCGCAGCAAAGCGTACCATTAACGCTGGATAGCGCGATAGCCAAAGCATTAAGTCAAAACCTGAATGTGCGCTCAGCCGGACTATCAATTGAGCAGGCCCGGGCATTACAAAAATCATCGACTGATCTGCCCAAGACCGAATTTCTGCTTACCCAGGACCCAACAAGTGGCGGCAATATTGATAACAGCATTGGCATAACGCAAAACATTGCCTGGCCGGGCTTTTATAAAAACCAGCGAAAATTATTGAATCAGCAAACCCGGTTGGCCGAAAGTTCGGGTGCGGTCACGAAGGCTGATATCATCAGGCAGGTACGCAGCGCCTGGTATGCTTACCTTCTGAACCGGGAAATGCTAAAGGTTTTGGACCATCAGGATAGTATTTATTCCGGCTTTGTAAAAAAGGCCGAGGTACGACGTAAAACAGGTGAAACATCCGCTTTGGAAGTGATCAGCGCCCGTAATAAGTACCAGGAAATTCAAGCCCTGCGGATAGGTACACAAGCCGACCTTCGCAGTAATGAGCTTGCCCTGCAGCAATTATTGAATATGGATGAACCCGTAATTGTGAACGAAAGCGCTCTACCTATATTGCTTGATCTCCGGTCTGACACGACCGATGTAGCCGATAACCCGCAGATAGGTATGGGTCTCCGGCAAGTGGAAGTGGCCAGGGCAAAGGTGGCTGTTGAAAAGTCGCGGCTGATGCCCGATTTTACTTTAGGATATAACCAGCAGTTGCTCATCGCAGGGTTCAATCCGGCCAACATCAACCGGAGCTACTCGCCGGGCACGCGCATAGGCGGTTTCCAGGTGGGCATTTCCGTACCTGTTTTTAGCAAGGCTTACACGGCACGGATCCGTTCAGAAAGAATAGCCACCCAGGTGGCCGAGATCAATTACCGCCAAACCCGTCAGCAGCTCCACACCCAATATGAACAGGAGTTGCAGCAATATCAAAAACTCAAACAGGCGGTAGAATATTACACCTCTGGCGGCGGATTAAAACAGGCCGATGAGCAGTTAAGAATAGCGCAAGTATCTTTCAATCTGGGAGAGATAGGTTATATCGAATACATCCAGAATACCACAGCAGCCATACAAACCCGGCTTGCTTACCTCGACGCGGTAAGCCGCTTAAATCAATCGGCCATACAAATTCAATATATCAAAGGAAAATAAAATGCAGATTCAAAAATATAAATACGCTATCCCGGTACTGATTTTGGGTATCGGCATACTGGCCGCCTGTTCAGGTGGTTCGGCAAAAAAAGAAAGTGATAGTCCACAGGAAGCGGCCAATGTAAAAACCGCGAAGCCGGACAACCTTACGCTTACAGAGGCGCAAATGAAAAATGTAGGTATTGAGATAGGCCCAATCGCTCAAAAGAATCTTGATGCTGTGATCAAGGCAAACGGACAGCTGGCCGTTCCGCCGCAAAATAAGGCCGATGTAAGTATCCTTTCTGGCGGGGTGATCGGTCATATCAGCGTGCTCGAAGGGCAGCAGGTTAAACGGGGGCAGGTATTGGCTACCATCAGCAACCAGGACCTCATCAAAATACAGCAGGATTACCTGGCGGCAAAAAGCAACTTCACCTATATACAGGCAGAGTTTAACCGGCAGCGCCAGTTGCAGGATGCAGGCGCCGGAACCGGCAAATCATTTCAATCGGCACAGGCTACCTATAATGCGGAGCTTTCGCGGATCAAAGCCTTTGAAAGTCAGCTCAGGCAATTAAGTATCAGTCCAGATCGTATTAACAGTGGCCATATTGTTTCCAGTTTTCCGGTAGTTTCACCTATTACCGGTACTGTAGGTAAAATCTCAGCCAATACAGGCGCATTTGTACAGCCAGGCACATCCATTATGGAGGTGGTGGATAATTCCAAGATCCATTGCGATCTTACCGTGTTTGAAAAGGATCTGATGCAGGTAAAGCTTGGCCAAAAAGTAAATTTTCAGCTCACCAATCAGGGCGATATGATGATCACCGGAAAGATCAATGGTATCAACAAATCTTTTGAAAATGAAAGCAAGGGCGTTATTGTTCATGCTGAGATCGACAACCGGCAGCATAAAAATCTGATCCCGGGGATGTATGTTACCGCCCTCATCAACATAGGCAACCACATGGTACCAGCCGTCCCGGTTGATGCGGTGGTTCGTTCCGGCGGCAGACAATATATCTATATAGTGACCGATGAGCAAAATGGACCTAATAAAACAACCAGCTACAGCTTTAAAAAGGCCGAGGTTACAACCGGTGTGATGGAACTGGGTTATGTAGAAATTAAACCCATGACCGATTTACCAGCCAACGCCAAAGCAGCGCTAAAGGGAGCATTCTACCTGGAATCAAAAGCCGAAGGCGGCGCGGATGATGATTAATTATTTGATTTAATAAAGCATGTCATTTCCGAACGAGGCACAAGGAGAAATCTTTTAAGCTTAGTTTAACCGTGATGTAAGGTGCAAAAGATTTTTCGCTGTGCTCAAGCGATAATTTCTCCTTGTACCTCGTTCGAAAAGACATTGGGTTTAGATTAAACCGGTTGCAAGATAAATTAGCGGTTAAAGTGTATCCGGATTGGGGATAAAATTCATGAAAGCCTGGAATTTGGCGTAGTAATTCTGCATGTTGAGTTGGTAGTAATATGCCCCTCTTTTTGAGCCTGCTTTATCCTTATCAGCCAGCTTAATGAGCAGGCCGGTTGCCAGTACTCTTTTGCTGAAATTACGCTTATCAATGGTGGTATTAAAAACACATTCATAAAGCGTTTGCAGTTGGGGGATGGTAAATTTGGTAGGCAAAAGCTCAAACAATATAGGGTGCATGGCTGCCTTATAACGGATACGTTTTTTGGCCTGCTCCAGCATCTCCTGCTGATCAAATATCAACTTGGGTGTACGTTTGAGCTGGAACCACTCGGCATGGTAATCTGAACTGATCTGGGTTTGATACTTTTGTATATCAATAAGCGCGAAGTACGCTACAGAAACGGTACGTTCCATAGGGTCGCGGTTAGGGTCGCCAAAGGTATAAAGCTGTTCCAGGTATACTCCCTCAAGCCCGGTTAATTGTTTTAGGATGCGGTTTGCTGCCTGATCAATACTTTCATTACCCTGCACAAAACCACCCATCAGGCTCCAGTTCCCTTTCTCGGGCTGAAATCCTCTTTTGATCAGTAATAGTTTTAAAACATCTCCGTCAAATCCAAAAATAATGCAGTCAACAGCCAGTAACAACCTGGTCTGTTTAGAGTATCTAAGCATCTTATATAATCCGAATTATAATAAAAAACAAATATAAAATTACATTCGATATAAGCATAAATAAAAGGAATTCCAAAAAAATTAAAAGACAGATATCGATTGACGAAGTAAAGTAGCGAAAAAATTTGATCGGGATTATACAATTGTAAAAAAAACAGTTAAAAGGCGGGACTTGAAACTACTTTTTCCTTTTTTTGGATGGCTTCGCGACCTTGTTAAACTGCAGGCAGAGACCTATCCAGTGATCAAGATCCTTTGCTGAGCGAAGATTTTCCGCTTCCACAAAAACAAAATCTTTCATCACCCGGCTGCCCATTATCATCTCGCGGCAATTATCATTTTCCAACGCGATAACGGCCTGCTCATTGCCTATACGGCATAACATGTCCTTGTCGCGAATGCAAACACACATTTTATCATTAACCATAAAACACAAACCCTGAAACATCTTTACTTCATCTACCTGTTCTTGTTCGCTAAGGGTCTCGCGTATCCGGTTAGCTAATAATTCGTCATATGCCATAATTGAGAATCAAAATATTAGAGTCAGGAATCAAGATTAAAACCAATGACTATCATCATTGTGTGCTCATTCAAATCAGCTCTTAATTCCTTACTCTAATATCTTGATTCTTTTTTAAAATTACGCCAGTTTTTGCAGATCCTTACGGATCCTGTTCTTTTCGGTGCTTGTTTTTGCTTGTTTCAGCGCGGCTTGTAAATGTTTTACGGCCTGCTGCTGATCAACGCCGGTATATAAATTCCCCAGTAAAACATGATATAAATGATTATCATTCAGCTGCAGCTTTTCGGCTTCAGCTATGGCCTCCCGTTTCCCTCTGGCCCTGGAAATTGCGTAAGTGCGGTTAAGCGCGGCAATGGGCGAATAAGCAATTTGCAACAGACCATTATATAATTGTAATATATTCTCCCACTTTTGAGGTGTATCGGCATTAATGGTATGCCAGTAAGCTATGCCTGCTTCCAGATGATATTTACTTAATTGGTCGCCCTGCGATGCCCGGTTCAGGTAATCATTACCCCTTGCTATCAACTCTGCATTCCATAAGCCGGTATCCTGTTCATCATAGCGTATCATTTCACCATGTTCATCGGTACGGGCTTCAAAACGCGAAGCGTGAAAGCACATGAGGGCAATAAGCGCATTGGTATCGGGCAAATTGGTGCTTTTATTTTCGGTTAATAAAACCGCCAGGCGCAGGGCTTCCAGGCAAAGGTCTTTACGCAGGGTAGTATCCTTGCTGCTGGAATAATAACCTTCGTTAAACAACAGGTACAGCGTAGTTAAAACCGATTGTACTCTTGTACCGATCTCGGCAGACGGCGGAAACTCGATCTTCACCTTTTGCTCGCGCAGTTTTTCCTTCGCCCGGAATAACCGCTTATTAATATTTTCCTTGTTTGATAAAAAGGCATCGGCTATTTCGTTGATGCCAAAACCGCAAAGGATCCGGAGCGACAAACCTATCTGAGCTTCGGCGGGTAATATAGGCTGGCAAATGGCGAACATCAGTTGGAGCTGACTATCCCTGATGTGCTCGTCAGACAGATCGATCACCATTTCTTCTGTACCTTCGTAAGTTGCCTGCAGGCTGCCGGTGATCTTTTGTGTAAATAGTTTATCGCGTCTCAGATAATCTTTTGCTTTATTGCGGGCTACCGTATATAACCAGGCCACCGGGTTATCGGGCAAACCTTTTAAACTCCATACTTCTGATGCGGTTAAAAAAGTGTCGCTTGCTATATCTTCGGCAATTTCTGGGTATTCAAAACCAAAGTGCTTATAAAGTACCGAAACTATTTTACGGTATTCGGTACGGAACAAATGAGGTAATAACTCTTGTTTATTAATATCGGCAGCCATATTGGTTTATCATGACGCTAATATAAATGTATTTTGTGCAGACTGTTTAAAAAAGCCCCCAGAGACTGGTAGTTTTGCCTATTTAACGGAGCCGTTAGCGATCAAAAGAAACAAAAAATCATTGAACCCAAAGTAGTAAAGCTGTGCCTGATAACCCTATTTATTGGTGAGATTTATTTATGATTGAGCCGGTTATAAAAATGGGTGTTATTTGGAGAAGTGTTGCGTATATTTGTTTATTCGCATGGATGGCTTTCGCTTATTTCTATCTAATTCCACGAAGAGTTAAAAAGCAACGTGCCGGGCGAGCAACTATTACCGAAAAACTACAAACTATTAACGATCAGCTAACTCAAACCAGATACCTGGAATGATGTACGGCCGATATTGATAAATTATTAATTTATTAGGTTTAAGTTTGAAACAAATTCAATATTTTAACATCTAAAGGGGTATGGAAGGCAATAAAATAATACAAGCAATTACAAATTTGTTCAATAGCGTTGATGCCCGTGACTGGCAATCAGTGCACAACGTAATGGCGGAAACTGTTTTGTACGACTATACTTCAATGGTGGGCGGTGAACCTTCTGTACAAACGCCTCAGGAAATTACAGATCTCTGGTCGCATTTTATGCCGGGTTTTGATTCCACCCATCATCAGATCTCGGAGTTCAGAGTAAAACTGCACGGCAACCAGGCCGATGCGGATTATGTGGGCAAGGCCGACCATTTTTTGGATGATGACGTATGGACAGTTTCCGGATCGTACCATACCAAACTGGAAAAGCAAAACGGCGTTTGGCTCATCACTCATCTTCAATTGAACTACGATAAGCAAAGCGGCAACACGGGCTTGCCTCAACGGGCCAAAGAGCGGTTAGCCAAGCTGCAATCTTAATGTAAAGATTTATGGTGATGACCGCATATTCATTTCGGTCATCTTCCCGGTTATTTGAATTTCATAACTTTGATCATGCAGCCTACTGAAACAATCGAAGAATTTTATGAAGGTCATCCTGCCATGAAGATGAAACTTCCGGGCGATAACCAACGTGGTGCCGGGCACTTTAATGTGCACCCACGTGGCGAGATCTGTCATAACCTCACCAGTTACCATCGTCGCGATTTTTATAAGATATCGCTGAGCATTGGCGGCGGCACTTTGTATTATGCCGATAAGGGTATCACCTTTGATAAATGCGCCCTGGTGTTTTCGAACCCAACCATACCCTATTCCTGGGAAGCTGCCCCTGTTGAACAAACCGGTTATTTTTGTCTCTTTACCGAGGATTTTATCAGCAGCAACAACCGCAGCGAAAGTTTTATTGATTCGCCTTTGTTTAAGGTGGGTGGCAGCCCGGTCTATTTTGTTAATGATGAACAGGCGAAGATCATCAGCGATATATTTGGTAAAATGCTGGATGAGATCGATAGCGACTACATATATAAGTACGATCTGCTGCGTAATTATGTAAACCTTATTGTGCACGAGGCGCTTAAGTTAAAACCCGCAGACACTTTTTTTAAACACAGTAACGCTTCATCGCGCATAGCCAATTTATTTATGGAGTTGCTGGAGCGCCAGTTCCCTATTGATTCGCCCAATTACGCGTTAAAACTGCGCACCGCTGCCGATTATGCCAATCGTTTATCAGTACATGTAAACCACCTTAACCGGGCCGTGAAAGAGATCACCGGCAAAACTACCAGCACGCATATTGCCGAACGTATTGCAAAAGAAGCCAAGGCCTTGCTGCGGTACACCGACTGGAACGTGTCCGACATTGCCTATAGCCTGGGCTTTGAATACCCGGCCTATTTTAATAACTTCTTTAAAAAACAAACCGCGCTCAATCCAAAAGCCTACCGCGTTTAATTGTTTGAAAGCCTCACCCTGCCAAAGGTAGTAGAATAAAACAGGGGGTGTCACCCTGAGTTATAAAATCCGCTGGATTCTGAAGGTGAAATGACGGATCTGGCGCTGATGCCAGACTTACAAAGTTTCAAAAACTTCGTAAGTCTTTACCCAATTTACTAAACACGTCATGGGTAGCTCCGTCGAAGGGTAGAGCGCAGAGGCCCGCCCACCATGCTTCGACGGGCAGCATGACATCCTTTTCCAATTGTTTGAATTTTATAGGTTTTGGTTTGATAAGTATAAACGGCACGATCCGTGCGTACTATATATTTGTACTATCAAAACAGAAACACTATGGAATACAGAAATTTAGGAAACACCAATGAGAAACTATCGGCTATTGGCCTGGGTTGCATGGGCATGAGCTTTGCCTATGGCCCTGTGGATAATGAAGAATCAATAGCTACCCTTAACCTGGCGCTCGACCTGGGTATTAACTTTTGGGATACCGCCGATATGTACGCCGCTGGTAAAAACGAAGAGCTGATATCAAAAGTATTGAAAACCAACCGCGACAAAGTATTCATCGCTACTAAATTCGGTTTTCGGTATCGTGATCCTGATGCGCCCTACGCCGGCAGCGGAAATTCAAATATTTATTTCGACGGATCTCCCGCGCATATCAAAAACGCGGTAGAGGGTAGCCTGAAACGTTTAGGCATCGATACCATCGACCTTTACTACGCCCACCGCATTGATCCTAACGTGCCCGTTGAGGAAATGGTTGGCGCTATGGCCGAGCTGGTTAAAGCAGGGAAAGTGCGTTACCTGGGCTTGTCAGAAGCATCCGCCGCCAGCATCCGTAAAGCACACGCTGTTCACCCGATAGCCGCCCTCCAAAGCGAATACTCTTTACTGAGCCGCGATGTGGAAGGTGATATCCTGTCTACCCTGCGCGAATTGAATATTTCACTGGTACCTTACAGTCCGCTGGCCCGTGGCCTGGTCACCAATACAGTAAGCAAGGACGAATTAGCTGCTGATGATTTCCGCAGGCTGCTGCCCCGCTTTAGTGATGATAACTGGGATAATAATCAAAAACTGGCTTATGCCTTTGCCGAGATTGCCCAACAAAAAAACGCTACCCCGGCGCAATTGGCTTTAGCCTGGGTATTGGCTCAAGGCGATGATATTATACCTATTCCTGGTACCAAAAAACGCAAATACCTGCAGGAAAATGCCGGAGCTGTTGATGTAAAATTATCCGCCGCCGATTTGCAGGAAATAAGCGACCTGCTATTAAAATACCCCGATACCGGCGGCCGTTATAACGAAGCCTCTTTAAAACTGACTAACCTGTAATGAAAGCTCTCTATTTTGAAAAAATGGGTGATCCTCAAAGCGTGCTGTTATTAAAACAGTTTGATAAACCCACACCCCAGGCAAATCAGGTAATTGTAAAACTACTGGGCAGCCCTATAAACCCTTCAGATTTTTTCTTCATCGGGGGTAGTTACCGGATTAAGCCCGAGTTACCGCAAATAGCGGGACTGGAAGGGGCCGGCATTATTGAAAGTACAGGCCCAGGTGTCAATCTGCCGGTCGGCACCCTGGTATCCTTTTTCAGCAGGAATGCATGGGCCGAATATGTGGCACTGTCAAAGGATGATGTACTGGTGTTGCCTAATGATTTTCCGGTAGATAAAGCGAGTCAGTTTGCGCTGAACCCGATTACCGCCTGGGGTTTACTGGAGAGGGCCGATCTGAAGGCCGGCGACTGGCTATTGATTACCGCGGGTAATTCTGTCGTATCAAAACTGATTATACAAATAGCCAAAATACGTGGCATTAAGGTGATAGCTACTGTAAGGGATGATAAAAACACAGCTACCCTAACATCCTATGGCGCCCATGTGATCAATGTAAATAAAGATAACTTGATTGAATATGTTCAGCAAATAACTGAAGGCAAAGGCGCTCGTGTGGCTTTGGACGCGGTTGGCGGCCAAACCGGCAGCGATGTTTTAAAATGCTTGCAATCCGGCGGACGGTTAATCATTTACAGCCGCTTAAGCCCCGATCCGATACAGCTTTACAGTGCCGATGTGCTATATAAAAATATCTCCATCAACGGATTTGGCATCAGGGCATACCTGGAGAGTAAAACTGCCGAACAAAAGGCCGGTATTATAAATTCGCTGGTAACTATTATTGGTGATCCTGAATTTAAAATGGAAGTTGCCGCAAGCTTTCCGCTTGATAATTACCAGGAGGCCATCAAAACCGCCGTTGAAGCAAAAAAAGAAGGAAAAGTGCTGCTTAAATTTTAAACATATTAATTAAAAAAACTTGTCAAAATAAATTCCGCAGACTCATCGCTTTCATAGTCGACTCACCGGTCTACGCTTCGCTCGACCACCCTCTCTGCGACGAGTCGCAAAGATGGTAAAAAGCTTTTCCAGACCCTCTTTACCGCTTGCGGTTGAGAGGGTGGTCGAGCGAAGCAACGACCGGGTGAGTATTCGCCATCATACTGGCTTTGGCAGATATTATTTTGAAAATTACATTAACCATATGCTTAGCAAAGATCTTGTAGTAATAAATTATACATTATCCCGGCAGGCCATGGGATACTTAAGGAATTTTTCTTCAATACCGATCTGGGGGCCGATAACCCTCAGATGATCCATTCGCCGCTTTGTATTTATTTACTGGATACCAGCGATGGACCAATTTTGATAGATACAGGCTTTGCCGAAGTTTTCCTGAACAATCCCGATTTTTACAAGGGCACCCCGCTTGATGGAGCCCTGTATATGTATATGGAGGAGGAACACCGCCTCCCCAATCTGCTTAAACGTGCCGATTTGCAACCGGAAGACATCAAACTGGTAATAGCTACACATTTTCACAGCGACCATTCTGGTGGGAACCCTTATTTCGTTAAGACGCGGACACCCATTTTGGTACAGCAAAACGAGCTGGCCATTTTAGATGATGAAAATTATTCACCACCGGCATGTCGCATTAAGAATATGAACTACCAGGTAATTGATGGCGATTATCAGCTTTGCGATAACATCCGGTTGATATCAACGCCGGGCCACTCACCTGGTCATCAGTCAGTACTGATCAATACGGTAAGTTCCGGTTATGTGCTACTTTGTATTGATACGGCCTTAACAGAGGCTAACTTCAGAAATAACGTTCCTTATGCCGCCGCCGATCCGGAACTGGCAGCCGCTTCATTAAAAAAGATACAAACCATCGCCGCTGAGTATAACGCATTTCCCATTTTTGGACATGATGAAAAGCAGGCCAAAACCATCAAGGTATATCCCGGGTTCTATTGACCAGAACCAGGATTATCGATAAAATTTATACGTTTAAACAAGCAAAATAGACGTACCACTACATTGCCACAGGTAAATAATAACCATGATAATTACCGTGTTAAATCAATAAGTTTTTGTCATTAAGAAGTAACAAAATGCTAAAAAATTTATCTAAACTAAGTTAGTATAATATTTATCCATAATTTAGTTTTATGCCTTTTGTACGAATAAGCTTGTTGAAAACATTGGCTGCTGATGCCAGGGATAAAATATCCAGGGCGGTACATGAATCATTAATGGCTGAATTTAATGTGCCCCCGGATGATTATTTTCATGTTATTGAAGAACTGGAGGCCCCGCAACTATACTATCCAAAAAGCTATCTTGGTATAACACACAGCGGCAATATGGTGTACGTGCAGATAACGGCAGGCTCAGGCCGCACTTATCAGCAAAAAGAAAAACTATATGCCTCCATTGCCGGTAAAATAGCAGCCCAAACCCCAGTGCTGATCAACGATGTGATCATTACCCTGGTAGAAAATGGCGGCAAAGAAAACTGGTCGTTCGGTGAAGGTAAAATTCAAAACCTGAGCCATATAAAAACTGCAGAGTAAAACTATCCCGTATAATAACGGTCGCCATCGCTCAGCCGTCGTTTTTATACAATTTATTACAATAAAACACCTGTAGTTTTGTAAAGAACGGATAGTTTGTTTATTGTATCACCTGGCAATTATCCTGCGTAATAAACTTAAGGTTATGACAAAAGAACCACAAATTTTACCAAGAATAGCGGTCCGCAGTATTGGCGGAGGGTTATTACTTATGGCGCTTTTTACCATGATGTGGGCGGGTATAGCACAGGGTGGCCTGCAACAGCACGACCACTATGCCGTGTTGATCCTTTTTTCTATTTTCAGTGTCATATTTGTGATATACGGCATCACGGTGTTAATAACTGCGCAAAGATTCCCCAAATTTACCAGCGACAGCGATGCTGCTAAAGGTAAAATGATGACTACCCGGTTCGGGATCATTTTTGGTATTGAAGGGACAGCCATACCCATTGTTTCGGTGATATTGCTTATATTAGGGTACCGGGAGTTTACTTTACCCGCCATCGCCCTGATTGTTGGTTTGCACTTTTACCCTATGGCAAAGGTGTTCAACAGAAAATTTGACTATTATTTGGCCACCTGGACCTGCCTTGCTGCTATAAGTGCCATCATCATGATGGCCGGTCACTATTATACACAGGCACTTACTTTAACTATTATGGGTATTGGGGTGGCTATGGCCACTTCTGCTTATGGCTTTTACATGCTGGTTAACGGATACAATTTAATTAAAAAACAATAGCAGGAAACGGGTTTGAGACCTGCTAACCCTACTTTATATTACATCTATGAAACCATCATGAGCTACCGCTCACACCGGAATGAATAATCGGCTCATGATAGCTTCATTGCCATTAAAAAACAAATTATCTAATGAAAAATCATCATTATCAAACAACCGTAACCTGGACCGGTAATACAGGTTGCGGAACAAAAGATTACCGGGCTTATGAACGATGCCATGAGATCAACATTGATGGTAAAGAGTGCATCTTAGGTTCATCAGACCCGGATTTTCGCGGCGACAGATCAAAGCACAGTCCCGAGGATCTGCTGGTTGCCGCGGTTTCTTCCTGCCACATGCTGTGGTATCTGCATTTGTGCACTACAGCAGGTATTGTGGTAACCGCTTATGAAGACAACGCCGAGGGTGTAATGCTTGAAAACACAAACGGAAGCGGTTGTTTTACGGTGATCTTGTTAAGGCCGGTGATTACCATTACCGATGGAGCGATGATTGACAAAGCCAATGAACTGCACAAGGAGGCTAATAAAATGTGTTTTATTGCCAACTCCTGCAATTTCCCGATACTGCATGAACCGCGTTACCAGATAGTGGAGGAAGAGGATTTAGCTTTATAAATCATGAGCAAACTAAAAGATAAAGTTGAGGCTTTTAACCGGCTTATTACTACCGATCAGACCATAAAAGCCATGGAGTTATTTTATAGCGATGAGGTGGCGCTTCAGGAAAACGAAGCTGCCGCTACCACCGGGAAACAAAATTGCATAGCCCGAGAAAAATTTCTGCTGGACAAATTTGGTTTGGCATTGGTAATAACCAAACAAGCCATTGATGAGGTGAACCAGGTGGTTTTTAGCGAATATGAAATGACCATTACCAACCGGGAAGATCAAAAACTGATGTATAGAACCGAAATTTCGGTACAGCAATGGGAGAACGGCCTGGTGAAAAAAGAGAAGTTTTATTATAATGAGACTAAGCCGCAATAAACAGAAAAATGAATATCACCAACAACCAACCTGACGAATGCCAGGATATGACCGATATACGGCGGGAAATTGACGCCATAGACCGGCTGGTGATCGCATTGATAGGCCGGCGGTTCAAATATGTGCAGGCGGCAGCAAAATTCAAAAGAAACCCTACCGATGTTGCCTCTCCCGAACGGTTTAAAGCCATGCTTGCAGAAAGAAGGTCATGGGCTCAAGCCGAAGGACTTTGCCCAGACGCGATAGAAAAAATGTACGCCGACCTGGTAAAACATTTTATAGCCGAGGAATTAAAAACCTGGAAGGCCAACCATTAAAGATTTGTTTTTGTAGAGACGCATTATATGCCCCCCTCCCAAAACAAAGCCATCGCAAAAAGACTTAAAATTATTAAACAGTATGTATCCCCACCTCGGTAGCAGGTTTGCGCTTTAAGATCACTGCGGCTATTAAAGCGATAACCAGACCTACGGGTAAAATCTCTATATAGGTGAGTACAATTACCCCCAACGGATTTTTATACATACTGACATAGCCCGCCATTTGTTGTTTTTGTCGGGCTATCTCGGCTTGGCTGGCACCACCGGCTTTTGCTTTGTCAATAACATGAGCCACGTATTTATCCATAAAATCGGGCATAAAACAATAATATGCAACCAACCAGGTGAGCACATATATGGTTGAGCCTATCAGCACAATATAAAGCCCCATTTTTAAAGCCTTCCCAAAGGAGATAGTGCCATTGTTATACTTATCTCTGAAATTTTTTACCGCGACAAAAATAAAGGAAAAGGCTACGATCATGGACGCGTAGCCCATCCACATGCTGCCTTCAAAATTTGGATTATTGTAGTGCCCAACAACTGCAACCATCATCCATCCTGCTGTGATGATTCCCGCGATTGCTCCAAAAACAAGTACATTTTTTTTCATGATGTTTATTTTAATGGTTAACGAGAACAAATTTGGGCGATCACGAACTCATTTTGGTCATACTTTCGGGTGATTTTGAAAAATGTAGTATCATTTCATACCAAAGTATGGGCTTTATTACGGTATAATACACAATCTTTTAGCCATTTCAATAGCCTGCGTGCGGCGCTTTACTTCCATTTTATCAAACAGGTTTGATGAATGCGTTTTAATGGTATTGAGCGATACGAACAAACGCGCCGAGATTTCCTGGTTACTTAAGCCTTCGGCCATCAGCTCCAATACTTCCAGTTCACGCCGGCTCAGGTTAAGGCGTTCCAGTTCACGCAGATTAGGTGAAAAACCAGACACATCATTGATATAAACCGGTTTTTCAACAACTATGGTTTGTACTTTGGGCTTAGTCAGTTTCAGAGCAAGCCAGATACCAAGCAAAGTAAAGAACAGGGCTATGGCGCCTATGTAAACCTCATAAGCATTATTGATAATAATAAAATGAAACTCGAGCCATTTCAATAAAAACAAAAGTACAGCCAGCGCAGCACCATATAGTATAACGCGTTTGTTTTTGGTGAATAGCCTGGATGTCATAGCTATGCTTAATTTATGATTTATCTTAAAAATAAGACATTTTAATAAGATTAAAGATGTTTAGAACTAATAATTAAGGAAAGGATAATGATGATCCTGTTCTCTCCTCGCCTGTGTCTAAACAGGCAATGAGCAGTTCCATATGGCAACCCACAACCCACGGTTTTGATATTGTTAAAAACCTAAATCCATTTCCTGTTGTTATTAAAATACATCTAAATAAAAACATCATGGACAAATTAGAATTAAAGGGTGGTTGGAACGAGTTAAAAGGAAAAATAAAACAAGCCTACGGCGATCTGACAGATGACGACCTGGTACACGAAGAAGGAAAGGACGATGAACTACTGGGAAAACTTCAGCAAAAAACCGGCAAATCACGCGACGAATTGGTGAAGTGGATCAATAGTTTATAAAAACAAAGCAGGCTCCTGAAAACGGAGCCTGCTTTGTTTTATTCCTTTTTATAATCCTTATGCACAATTAAAAAACTGGCACGTTCTTCTTTATGGAATGGGATATTCCAGTTGCCCTGGTAGGTTATTTTGGTCGGCAATAACTCTCCCTCGAAACTATTCAGTTCGATATTCATCTGCACATTAAAATCAACAAACATATTGCTGAATTTCATGTCGATATAGCGGCCCAGGATCTGAAAGGTACGCTCATCAAATATGGTGGTCATTTCCTTAATCATGGTATCCCCATCTGAGGTGCTTGGCTTGCACCGCACCCTGAAACGGTAAACCGGGATAGTATCCAGGTACTTACCCCGCGCAAATTCATAGTAATAATAACCGCGCATATCGCCCGCAAAAATCTCGGTTTTACTGCTGATGAAAGGGATCCCTTTTACCCTCCGTCCCGGTGTAAAAATAAGCGTCTTGAGCTTGTCCTTATACGATTCATTTTTTCCTCCCGAACCCGGCAGGGCATCACCCTTGGTAAAATCAGAGTTATAGGCGTTCATGAAAATATAATCGAACATCTCTACGGTATATAGCTGGTATTTGCCGTTCTTTTTAAACATGTTGCCACTATCTGTTTTGGCCACATATTCTATCCGGTGCTTCCCGGCCGCGTTGCTGTGAATGATCTTTCGGTAGATCTTACCATCTACCTTGTTCTTTTTATCGTAGGTAAAAATGCGGTTCTCGGCGGTAAAACCGTAACGCTTCATATTTTGAAAAGCCTTATAAAAACTGGTATCGGCCAGTACGGCATCAATAAAATCCTGCGCGTTTAATTTGTGCGATTTGATATCAACCAGCGAGTCGATAACAATAGTACGTATAGTATCGGGATTAAAACGCTTGATCTGCTGCGCGAAAGAAGAACTCGAGGTAATGATTAATACCAGCGCTATGATTGTTTTTTTCATCAAGGTATTGATGTTATTTGGCCATAATTGTTATACCATGTCATTGCGAGCGCAGCGTGGCAAGAGCCCCCTCTAAATCTCCCCCAAAGGGGGCGACTTCAAAAAGTATTTTAAAGCCCTCTCCTTTGGAGAGGGTTGGGGTGAGGCTCTTGCTTCGTCGTTCCTCCTCTCGCAATGACATGGCTTTATTGACGTCTCTTTTGATTAATTTCCTAATTGCTTAATAGCCAGATAAGCCATCAGGCCTGTGCTGATCTTAAAGGCGTCCTCTTCCACATCAAAGGTTGGTGTATGCACCGATGAGGTAATGCCACGGCTTTCATTACGGGTACCCAAACGGTAAAAACAGCTGTCGGCTACCTGCGAATAATAGGCAAAATCTTCGGCAGCCATCCAGATGTCCAGATCAAGCACGTTTTCTTTACCCAGGTAATCTTCCGCATGACCACGGGTCGCGGCGGTTAACACTTCTTCGTTGATCAGAAAGGGGTAACCACGCATAATGTTAAAATCGCAGCTACCACCCATGCTTTCGGCAATACCTTCGGCCATCTTTTTCATGCGTTTATGGGCCTCTTCGCGCCATTTTTCGTCCATGGTGCGAAAAGTTCCTTCCAGGTAAACCTCATTCGGGATCACGTTGGTGGCGCCATTGGCAATCACCTTACCAAATGACAATACCGACGGACTTTTAGGATCGGCAAAACGGCTTACTACCTGTTGCAATGCCGTTAATATATGAGCGGTAATAATTACCGGGTCGATGTTTTGTTGCGGCTGCGCTCCGTGCCCTCCTTTACCTTTTACGGTAACATAAAGCTCATCGGTTGATGCCATATATTTGCCTGCGCGGAAACCCACTTTACCCGCATCGATCAATGGCATTACATGCTGCCCTAATACGGCCTGCGGTTTTGGATTTTCCAGCACACCCTCTTTGATCATGAGGCTGGCTCCACCAGGCAGCTTCTCTTCGGCGGGTTGAAATATCAGCTTTACTGTACCGGCGAACTGACTTTTTAGTTCGGTTAATATACGAGCAGTGCCTAATAACGACGAAGTATGCGCATCATGACCGCAGGCATGCATTACGCCAACGTTTTGCGATTTGTAGGGCACATCATTAGCCTCGGTAATCGGCAACGCGTCCATATCGGCACGAAGGGCTACTACCTTATCAGATGGCAAATCGCCTTTGATTAAAGCAACCAAGCCGGTATCAGCCATTTTTTCGTAAGTTAAACCCAGCTCATCTAACTTGCCGGCTACAAAAGCAGATGTTTTTTGTTCGTGAAATGACAGCTCAGGATTGGTATGCAAGTGCCGGCGATTGGCCACTACATCGTTAAATATTTTGTGGGATAATTCCTGTATTTGTTCTTTAATCATTGGTATCCGTTTTGGGTAGATTTATTTTTTCTGAGATGATGAACAGGCTCGAGAAGGAAGCCCGCAATTCCTGCATCAGCTTCTGCGCTTCCAGGCGAGTCCTGAAATCGCCGGCACGAACTTTAAAATTGGGTTCGTTATATATAATGTAGGTGCGCAGCTCCGGGTATTCGCTTTGCAGCCTGGCCTGGGCATTATAAGCATCCTTGCGGTTTGAGCCGCTGAAGATCTGCACCCGGTAACCGTAAGATGAAAAGGCGGCAGGAACGCCGGCGGCATTGCTCATTTCATAACGTTTGGCTATCAGCGTATCCACAAGGGGATCCCTGACAACTTCAACCCTGCCGCGTGTTTGCTGTGCAAAAGCATGGGTTGATGCTATGATCAGAACAAAAAAAATGCAGTATTTGATAAAGGCTGGTTTAGCTTGATGATCAAATACTGCTTTTTTCATTGGTTTGCTCTATTAAAACCGTCATTGCGAGGTACGAAGCAAGAGCCTCACCCAACCCTCTTCAAAGGAGAGGACTTTAAAACACGTTTTTGAAGTCTCCCCCTTTGGGGGAGATTTAGAGGGGGCTCTTGCTTCGTTCCTCGCAATGACGTACTGTATATTCTTAATTCTGCCCTACGCCGTGGCAGTTTTTATATTTTTTGCCGCTTCCGCATGGACAAGGGTCGTTACGGCCGATCTTGTTTTCAACCCTAACCGGGGTGGCTTTCTGCTGCTCGCGGAAATCATCCATTGGTATGCCATTGCTTTCGCTAACCAGCTCGGCTTTGGTGGTTTTCATTTTGCGCAGATCAAGCTTTGGCTCTGGTCTGGCTTCCCTTACCTCATCAGCTTGCTGCTGAACCGGTATACCGCCCCTGAACAGAAAGCTCACGATCTCTTTATTCACATTGGCCAGCATCCCTCTGAATAGTTCAAAAGCTTCAAACTTGTAAACCAACAGTGGATCCTTTTGCTCATAAACCGCGTTCTGTACAGATTGTTTTAACTCGTCCATTTCGCGCAAATGCTCTTTCCAGGCATCATCAATCAGGTACAGGGTTACGTTCTTTTCAAACGATTTAAACACCTCTACCCCATGGTTCTCTACCGCTTTTTTCAATGGCACAGAAACCTGGATGCCGTGGATACCATCGCTAAACGGAACCACTATATTTTCCACATACTGGCCGCGGGTATCAAATACATCTTTCAATACCGGGTAAGCTTGTTGTGCCACCGCTTCTTGTTTACGTTTGTAAAAGTCCATTACCGTTTGGAAAGTCCTGTCGGTAAGGGCAGTGATATTTTTAGACGCGAACTCATCAATGTCCAGCTCAATATCAACTGAGAACAAACGGATCACTTCCAGCGTAAAGCCTTCGTAATTGTTTGCTTCTTTGTATTCGGTCACAATATCTTCAACAACATCAAATATGGTGTTGCTCAAATCAACGTCCAAACGTTCGCCAAACAAGGCATTTTTACGTTTGGTGTAGATCACCGTACGCTGTGAGTTCATCACATCATCGTACTCCAGCAAACGCTTACGAATACCAAAGTTGTTTTCCTCTACCTTTTTCTGTGCACGCTCAATAGATTTGGAGATCATCGAGTGCTGTATTACTTCGCCCTCTTCAATACCCATACGTACCATCAGGTTCGAGATCCGCTCTGACCCGAATAAACGCATCAGGTTATCCTCTAACGATACGAAGAACTGAGACGAACCTGGGTCACCCTGACGACCGGCACGACCACGTAGCTGCCTGTCTACCCGGCGCGACTCATGGCGCTCTGTACCTACAATGGCCAAACCACCCGCATCCTTAACACCGGGACCTAATTTTATATCCGTACCACGACCAGCCATGTTGGTAGCAATGGTAACGGTGCCTGTTTTACCGGCTTCGGCCACAATATCGGCCTCTTTCTGGTGCATCTTGGCGTTCAGTACATTATGTTTAATACCGCGCAGTTTCAGCATACGGCTCAGCAATTCAGAAATTTCAACCGATGTTGTACCTACCAGCACCGGACGACCGGCCTCTGTCAGTTTCACGATCTCATCGGCAACCGCATTATATTTTTCACGAACGGTACGGTAAACCAGATCCTGCCTATCTTCACGACTTGCCGGCGTATTGGTTGGTATCTCTACCACGTCCAGTTTGTATATTTCCCAAAACTCACCTGCTTCGGTAACGGCAGTACCCGTCATACCGCACAATTTGTGGTACATACGGAAATAGTTTTGCAGGGTAATAGTAGCAAATGTTTGTGTCGCGTCCTCTACCTTAACATTCTCTTTTGCCTCGATAGCCTGGTGCAAACCATCAGAGTAACGGCGGCCGTCTAACACACGACCGGTTTGCTCATCCACAATTTTCACCTTGCCTTCGTCAAGGATATACTCTGTATCTTTTTCAAATAAAGTATAAGCTTTCAACAATTGGTTTACCGAGTGGATACGTTCAGATTTGATAGAGAAATCACGCATCAGCTCATCCTTACGGGCAATTTTTTCTTCGGCGCTCAGGCTCGATTTTTCGATCTCGGCAATTTCGGTACCTACGTCAGGCATCACAAAAAAGTGAGGATCTTCGCCCGATGAGGTGATCAATTCGATACCTTTTTCGGCCAGTTCCACCTGGTTATTTTTTTCGTCGATCACAAAGTAAAGCTCCGCGTCAACTTTTGGCATATCCTTACCCTGATCCTGCATGTAGTGATTTTCTACTTTCTGCAAAATCGTCCGGTTACCGCCTTCACTCAAAAACTTAATTAAAGCCTTGCTTTTTGGCAAACCTCTAAAGGCACGCAATAGAGCTAAACCTCCCCCTTCAACATCCGTATTACCTTCATTAATGGCTTTTTTAGCTTCGTTCAATACACCATTCACATAAGCTTTCTGCGCATTAACCAAACGCTCAATACGTGGTTTTAACTCATAAAACTCATGCTCATCACCGCGAGGAATGGGGCCAGATATAATTAAAGGTGTACGGGCATCGTCAATTAATACTGAATCGACCTCATCCACCATGGCATAGTGCAGTTTGCGTTGTACCAGTTCTTCCGGGCTACGTGTCATATTGTCACGCAGGTAGTCAAAACCAAACTCGTTGTTGGTACCAAAAGTAATATCAGCCAGATAAGCTAAACGGCGTTCCTCAGAATTTGGCTCATGTTTATCAATACAATCAACCGATAAACCGTGGAATTCATACAAAGGCCCCATCCACTCGCTGTCACGACGGGCCAGGTAATCATTCACCGTTACGATGTGCACACCCTGACCGGCCAGCGCGTTCAGATAAGCAGGCAGCGTGGCTACCAGTGTTTTACCCTCACCTGTGGCCATTTCTGATATTTTACCCTGGTGCAATACAATACCACCAATAAGCTGTACATCATAGTGTACCATATCCCAGGTAACCTCATTACCGGCAGCAAGCCAGGTATTATGGTGTATAGCCTGGTCGCCTTTAATAATCACGTTGTTCTTGCGTGCGGCAAGCTCACGATCAAACTGGGTGGCAGTAACTTCAATGGTTTTATTACCGGCAAAGCGGCGGGCAGTTTCTTTAACAACCGCGAATGCTTCGGGCAATATATTTAACAATATATCTTCCAGCTCTTTATTGCGGTCTTTTTCCAGCTTATCCAACTGGGTATAAAGCTCCACTTTTTCGCTTACATCCATATCCAGCTCATTCTCGGTACGGTCTTTAATAGCTTGAATCTCGCTATCAATGCCGGAAAGCCCCTGGGCAATGGTTTCTTTAAAATTTATGGTTTTAGCTCTAAGCTCATCATTGCTGATGTTTCCGAGTTTTGCAAATTCAGCCTTAATTTTTTCAACTATAGGCTGTATCGCTTTTACATCCCGTTCTGATTTGCTTCCAAAAAGCTTACTGATAAAATCTAACATATTATTTTGATATGAACACATAAACTCAACAATTGCGCCAAGGCAACTGACAGAGCCATATTGACAGGTAAAGGTACAATTTTAGTTGAAAACCTGGGAAGTTAGTTATGAGTTTTGAGTGAAGAAGGCATTACCAAGTTCAAGAGTCGACTCACCCGACCGTCGCTGCACTTGGTCACCCTCTCTTCGCCTTTGGCGGAAAGAGGGATAGGAGGACTTGTTTTTAAATATCCCTCTTTTCAGCGAAGCTGAAGAGAGGGATGTCGAGCGTAGCGATGACAGGGTGAGTCTATTAAATATGCTCAGTTATAGCAACCTCAACACATCTTCCTTATCCCTTGCCAACTGCACTTTAAGTTCATCAAGGGAGGCAAATTTAACGTCGCCACGCACATAATGGTGAAACTCCATGCGGATAGCCTGGTTATAGATCTCCTGGTCGAAATCAAAAATATTCACCTCGATGTTCCGCGTAAGGCCATTAACCGTTGGCCGGCTGCCAATATAAGCCATGCCTTTATACGTATTGCCTGCAACGGTTACCGTTACGGCAAAAATACCATCGGTCGGGATGAGCTTATATTTTTCTTCTACCACGATATTAGCTGTAGGATAACCCAATTGCCTGCCGATCTGGTCGCCGCGGATCACGGTGCCGGTGATAAAGAATGGATACCCCAAGAAAGAATTGGCCAGGTCTATCTCCCCATTCAATAAGGCGTTACGGATGCGGGTAGAGCTGATCGCTACTTCGTTAATGTCCTGCTCGGGTATTTCAACCACATCAAAACCATAAACGGGACCAAGTCGTTGCAGATCTTCGAAGCCACCCTGGCGGTCTTTCCCGAAGCGGTGATCATAACCAATCACAATTTTTTTAGTGCCTATTTTATTCACCAGCACATCCCGGATATAACTCTCGGCGGTTTGGTTCGAAAAATCTCTTGAAAACGGGGTGATGATCAAATGGTCGACGCCCAGATCTTCCATCAGTTGCGCTTTCTCGGTAATAGTGGTGATCAGTTTCAGGCTTTCATCCTCCGGGTGCAGTATCATACGCGGATGGGGGAAGAAGGTCAGGATCACCGTTTCGCCGCCTATGCTATCCGCTATTTCCTTTATCCCCGATATAATTTTACGGTGACCGATGTGTACCCCATCAAAAGTACCAATGGTTACCACCGCGTTTTTTACCGCTGTAAATTCGTCAATATGATTGTAAACCCTCATGATATGCGTAAAAACACAAAGTTAATTTTTTGACCGTTAAGACTATAAAAGTCAATTATTTTGACGTTCGGATGTAATTGTTGGGTTGCCCCCCTTGCAGTCGCTCGGCTCCTGTTGGGAAGTTCAAAAGCGGAGGGCTGTGCGATTCCCCTCTTGAGAGAGTAATTGCCCATCATTAGACATTTATTCAAAAAAGGGGCTGTCACCCTGAGCTCCGTCGAAGCATGGTGGGCAGGCCTCTGCGCTCGACCCTTCGACGGAGCTCAGGGTGACAGCCCCTTTTTGATATTATTTGTCCGTTATGTCTACTCATGGGCAATTACTCTTGAGAGGGGTATAGGGGTGTGTTCTTCTACTTCATGAACACACCCCTGCTACTACGCAGCCCCACGCACCCCCTCTCAAGGGGAATAGCCCATGAAAAGACAGCATCTATACTAATTCAAGAGGTGTAGCCCCTAATGGGGCAAAAAACCTTTTGGTTCTATTTCTACAAATATGTAGTCCCTACGGGACATGAAATACAGCCACATTTGTAGCTTAAATTGTTGCTCTATGTCCCGTGGGGACTACATATTTGTAGAAAATAATTGTAAAAATTTGGTGTGCCCCGTAGCGGCTACCCCTCCTGTCATTTGATGGGCTATTACTCTCTCAAGAGGGGAGCATGATCGGAAAAACACTACTCTTTCCAACCGAACGACTGCCAGAAATGACAAGCCCGAGAACAGTTGTTATATTTCAGGTGCGCCGCCGCTGGTCTTTAACTCCCTAATCATGGTTACCAATTCCATTACTTCCCAGGCATCAGCTACCTGGAAATTACCACTGCGTGTGCGCCTGAGTTTGGAAAGATAAGCCCCGTTATTGAGCGCAGCTCCAAAATCATTTACCAGTGACCGGATATACGTTCCCTTGCTGCACACCACCCTGAAATCAACTTCGGGCAATTCAATACGCGTGAGTTCAAACTCGCTAATGGTCACACTGCGCAAACGCAGTTCCACCTCTTCGCCCCTGCGGGCTTTTTCGTACAGACGCTCGCCGTCAATTTTGATGGCCGAATGTGCCGGCGGATACTGTTGTATATCACCGGTAAACTGCCTGCAGTTATTACGCAGCTGCTCTTCGGTAAGTTGGCTAATGTCGAATTTATTGTCGGGCTCGGTTTCCATATCATAGGATGGCGTGGTGGCGCCCAATGTCATGGTACCAGTATATTCTTTTTCTTCGGCCTGGAAAGTATCGATTTGCTTGGTCATTTTGCCAGTGCAGATGATCAACAAACCAGTAGCCAGCGGATCGAGTGTACCGGCGTGGCCTACTTTGAGTTTAAGCGGCTTAAACGCGTTGCGGATCTTGCCCACCACATCAAAGCTTGTCCATTTGTATGGCTTATTAACCAGCAGTAGCTGTCCTTCTGCAAATTCCTGTATATGGGTATATGTTTTCTTCAATGAATGCTATTAAAGCGGCAAAGGTAGGGAAATAGTCTGAATGTGGATTTCAGTTTCTGAACCATGATTTATAGGATAAAGGGATTGAAGGATAAATCATGATAATCCTCAAATCATATAGATCATGGTTCAGACAAAGATAACTTTACAATATCTGCAAAGGATGCCCGCTCAAAATTAAACCGATAATAACAGCGCCCACAACAATACGGTACCAGCCAAATATCATAAAACCCTTACGTTCTAAAAAAGTAATAAATGTTTTGATAGCCAGCATAGCTACTATAAACGCGATCACATTACCTACAGCCAGCAGTTTAATTTCTTCGCCGGTAAATATGTGGCCTTCTTTATGAAAATCATACAGCTTTTTGGCGGTTGCTGCAAACATGGTAGGTACGGCTAAAAAGAAAGAGAACTCCGCTGCCGCGGTACGGGTTAGTTTTTGCGACATCCCACCAACAATAGTTGCTGCCGAGCGCGAAGTACCAGGAATCATGGCCAGACACTGAAAAAAACCGATTTTAAGGGCTGTCAAATAGCTGATATCTTTTTCGGCTTTTACGGTTGGTTTGTTGAACCATTTATCAACAAATAGTAATATGATACCGCCTGCAAATAAAGTAATGCCCACGGTTAGCGCGCTCTCCAGCAGGGCATCAATCTTTTTGCTAAACAACACCCCAAATACGGCTGCGGGTATAAAGGCCACCAATAACTTAATGTAAAAATTAACCGACTGCAAAAATCTTTTGTAGTATAAAACCACTACCGATAATATAGCGCCAAGCTGTATAGCAATGGTAAAAAGCTTAACAAAAGGGTCGGCAGCAATGCCCATTACTGATGACGCAATGATCATATGTCCGGTTGATGATACGGGCAGAAACTCTGTTATCCCTTCAATTATAGCCAGGACAATAACGTGAATGATGTTCATTAGGGGTAGATTAGGATTGGATCAGCTATGGTAATTAATTGGTTGCCGGCTTTTTTAATATAGCGAAAAAGCCAAGCGCAAATCCTGCTAATACTACAATGGGCGCTATTACAATTTTGGTAGTACTGTAAATATCAGTTGTGCCCGCCATTAATACAAAGCCAAAAGCTACTACAGCAACGCTGATGATGAGCCATCTGTAATTGCTTTTATCAAATATGAATTGTACCGGTTCGGTACCTGTTGCTTTTGATGCCGGCTTAGCTGCCTGTGTTGTTTTTACAGTTGAAACTGGTTTAACTGGTTGTGCCATATCTTTTTAATGACTGAATTAGTGAGTTATTGAATTAGTGAATTTTCGCGACCTGATGGTTTTGACTTTTTTAATTTTGAATTACCTATACAGGTCGTATATTTTTAAACGTAAAAATTTATTAACTGCCAAAAACGTACTGAAGCCTGATATAAAGATGCCCAAACCAATCACTCCTAAAAATACAATACCAAATTCGGTGTAGTTTTGGAGGAAAACCAGGTCTGGAATATTTCTATAAGCTACATACAGTGTACCCACCAGTAAAATAATAGCGATCAATCCACCCAAAAGGCCGTGCCATATGCCATACAGCAAAAACGGCTTGCGGATAAAGCTTTTGGTAGCTCCAACCAACTGCATGGATTTGATCAGGAAACGTTGTGAATAAATAGCCAAACGGATAGTGTTATTGATCAGCGCTACGGATAATACAACAAATATACCTGCAAAAATAAGGATGATTAAACTGATGGAAGTTACATTCTGATTCATTTGGTCGACCAAGGATTGCTGGTATTTAACCTCTTTGATCAGCGGGTTTTTCAACAACTCGGCTTTGAATTTTTCAATATCCTTATTGTTAGTATAATCTGCCTTCAGGTAAACGTCGATAGATTGCGACAGGGGGTTATAACCAAGAAATTTCACAAAATCTTCGCCCAGGTCTTTTTGCAGGTTACGCGCAGCCAGTTCTTTACTTACATATTGGGTTTGCTTTACCATCACATTACTTTCCAGTTGCTTTTGCAGCTGTAGTACATCGGTTTCATGCGCGGCATCATCAACAAAAATGTTCAACACTATATTTTCTTTTACATAGCGTGATATATTATTGGCATATACCAAAAACAGGCCTAACAACCCTATCATTAACAATACCATAGCAATACCGAATACGGTTGATATGTATATGGTTTTTGTTTTTTTTGCTGATGCGCTTGCTTCAAATTCTTCCATATGTGAGATCTGAGACACGAGATATGAGGATATGAGACAAAGACAGCTAATTCTTGAAGCTCATCTAACATCACATACCACATATCTCACATCTATGTATTTGTGCGAAATTAACAAACCTGCATTAAAGGTAAAAGTTTATTAGTTATAAATATGGTTTATTAACCAGTTATACCCATAGTTTTAACATTTATTAACGTCTGCAACTTACAAATTAAACAAAAACCTTGCTCCTGTTGTTCCATTTAGTATGACAAAGCCAGCAAATTCACCCAACAAACCTTCGCCTTCTGATACACCATCTAAAAGGCCGAACGATAATGGCGGTAAAAGCAAAGTACGCAAAGAAGACAAGCGATATCACGCCGATAAGCCACATGGCGGTAACATTGCTAAAAAGCACGAGAAAGAAGAACAGCCTGTTGAACCGATAAAAAATCCACCTAAGGAAAAGGGAATGGAAAAAGGCAAGGTACAACCGTAATCAGGTCTTAAGTTCAAGGTTTTAAGTCATAAGTTGCTTGCTAAGCCCTCTACTCTATGAATAGGGTAAAACAGAGCGAAGTCGGCTTTACACTAAAGACCTAAGACTCAGAACTCATCTCGCTATTCCCGCCGAATTAAACTGCAGATCATACAGCTTACGGTAGTGGCCGTTCTCAATTTTCAGAAGCTCCTGATGGGTACCACTTTCCATGATCTCTCCATGATCGAGCACTATAATACGGTCGGCGTTTTGTATGGTAGACAGGCGATGGGCTATCACAATAGCTGTACGCCCTTGCATGAGTTTATTGATGGCATTCTGGATCAGCATTTCAGTTTCGGTATCAACGGATGAAGTAGCCTCGTCCAAAACCAATATGGCAGGATTATATACCAATGCTCTGATAAATGAGATCAGCTGCGATTGCCCTGCCGATAGCGTAGAGCCTCTTTCCATTACATTATAATCGTATCCCCCAGGCAAGCGTTCAATAAATTCATGCGCCCCAACATCTTTTGCCGCAGCTATGATCTGCTCACGGGTAATGGATTGATTATTCAGACTGATGTTATTAGCAATGGTATCGGTAAATAAAAACACATCCTGTATCACAGTAGCAATCTGCGAGCGTAAAAACTCTACCTGGTAATCGCGGATATCATGCCCGTCAACTTTTACGCTGCCTGCCCCTATCTCGTAAAAACGATTCAGGATATTGATAGTTGATGATTTACCCGCACCTGTGGCACCAACCAACGCCAACGTTTCGCCGGGCTTAATATGAAAATTGATGTCCTTTAAAACCCAGTTCTCGTCGTTATAGGCAAACCATACTTTGCTAAACTCGATGTCGCCTTTTAATCTGCCGGTACTGATCTGGCCGGTATCTATGGCAACCTCATCGGTATCCAATACCTTAAATATCCTGTCGGCACCAACCATACCCATTTGCAGGGTGTTAAATTTATCGGCCAGTTGACGGATCGGCCTGAACAACATATTGAGCAATACAATAAAGCCCGTAATAACACCAGGAGTAATACCGCCCGGCCTTGCCGAAATAGCGGCCAGTTGACTATCAGATAACATCCTTTTACAGCCGTACCATACCAGCAATCCCATACAAATGGCAAACAAAATTTCGACCACCGGGAAAAATATGGAGTAATACCAGTTGGAGCGAATGTTGGCGTCGCGATATTTCAGGTTAACTTCCTTAAACTTCCGCATCTCCTGGTCTTCACGGGCAAACAGTTGAATGATGCCGATACCCGAAATATGTTCCGCCAAAAAAGTATTCAACCGGGCTACCTGTGTACGCACATCCTGGAATGATGATTTAATAGCTTCTTTAAAAACATAGGTCGACGCGAACAGAAATGGCATCGGGATCAGCGTGATGAGGGCCAGTTTCCAGTCTTCATATAACATAAAGCCGATCACCGCGAATACCAGCAGCATATCGCCCATGATCGAGATCAACCCTTCCGAAAAAATATCGGCAATGGTTTCCAGATCAGATACCGTACGGGTAATGAGCATACCAATAGGCGTACGATCAAAATATTTAAGGCGCAAACTGGTAATATGGTTAAAGATATCAATCCGCAAATCGCGGATAACGGATTGCCCCAGGGCATTGGTTAAATAGGTTTGATAATACTGGGCAATGGTTAGTACAATGAGCTGGGTTATCATCAACCCTACCATAAAAAGTAAACCATCGTAATTATCATTCAAAATGTCCTTATCTAACGTTCGTTGTATAAGGATGGGTTGCAGCAATGCACCAGCCGCCAGGAAAATGGTTAAAAATGCCGAAATTACAAACGTGCTGTTATACGGCTTTACATAGTGCATTACCCGTTTTAACAATTTCCAATCAAGCGCTTTTCCGGTTACCTCAGACATAGTATCAAGTAGTTAGTATCAAGTATCAAGACTTTAGCTTAGCAAATATCGAATAAAAAATAGATCAATAGTGTTTGAAGATTGCAACATAGTAGTTATAAGATAAAAGTATCGTGATACTTGATACTAACTACTTGATACTAAAAACGGATATTTTACCTCCGTTAAATATAGGCCGCATGCTGGCACGCTGGTACCGGCGTTTGAGCGGTTTTTACTTTCAATAATGGCACGAACGGCTTCAGGCTCTATTTCGTGCTTGCCCACCATTATCAGGGTGCCCACAATAGCCCTCACCATGTTACGCAAAAATCTATCAGCCGAAATATGGAAAACAATGCCCTGCTCTGTTTTTACCCATTCGGCCCGGGTTATTTTACAATTATTGGTTTTAACCTGAGTATTCGACTTACTGAAACAGCTAAAATCGGTATACTCCATGATAATGGCAGCCGCCAGGTTCATCAGCACCATATCGGGCACATCACGAACCATCCAGGAATAACCATGTAAAAACGGATCTTTATGAAAATGGATATGATACTGATAGGACCGCTGCGTAGCATCAAAACGTGCATGAGCATCGTTATGAACCGGGATGATATTTTTTATGGCGATATCAGGCGGAAGAAGTGAATTGAGGCCGCGAAGTTGATGGTTTATGGTTGATGGTTCATTGCCTCCTATCTTTTTACTATGATCTACGGTCCATGATCCATGATCTTCATCCACATCAAAATGGGCAAAAAACTCGCGGGCATGTACACCCGTATCCGTGCGACCACAGCCGGTAGTTTCAATAGGTTGACGCAAAATAGTAGCCAGGGCATTATTTAATAGCTTCTGTACACTCACAGCATTTTGCTGTATCTGCCAGCCGTGATAATGAGTACCATCATAAGCCAGTTCAATAAAATAACGTTGTTTAGCGGTCACGCGGCAAAGTTACTAATTGCCAGGGAAGGGTGTTCATTATTTGGTCATAAGTATTGATGAGCCACCTTGATCAGGAAGCCGGCTCGCTGATGTACTCTTTGTAAATAGATTCAAACATGATCTTATCTTCCAAGGCCTGGTTAAATGGCTTATCCAGAAAAGTATTGCTATATCCTATAGCTTTAGCCAGATTACGCAATACTTTAAAATAAGTTACTTCAATGCCTTCTATTAATTGCAGATAAAAAACAATAAAAACATCGCGTTCCATGGGAGTTTTGCCCGCTTTAATGGCCGATATATAAGCCTCTAACGTCATGGCTTTCATACCCAGAACACTAATTTTTGACTGGTCTTCATTAATGGAATTAAATATACTATCCAAATGCTGTAATTGATCCTGGGCATCATCACAACATTCCTTTATCGCGTTCTTTAAAAACTGCAATGTTGCCAGTCCTTCAATTTCATCAAAAAACTGTATCAGGTGTTGCTTGCCGCAATAAATACTGTTCAAATGCTCCAGAAATATCTTTTTCAAATGAGCATCATCAAATTTTACATCCTGGGGCGATAGGTTGTTAACAGGGGGTTTGGCCATCTCAACAATTAATTAAGAAAATAATTATAAATATAATGCATTAGTTATCATAAAAAGAAAATTAACAGCACAATAAAATGCCATAAGGCAACCATTAAAACATTTATATTTGCCTTTATAATTTTAATATCATGCTGCAACGTATTCAAAGCATTTACCTATTGTTTGCGAGTCTTGTGCTGTTCGCGCTTTTCTTTTTTCCTTTAGCTCATAACGTTTATGTTTCCGGCAAACCGGTGAGCATTATGGTTACAGGCATATTTCAGGATGTAAATGGCGCACAGCAAAGCGCAGAATCTTTCACAGCACTTACTGCAATAACCGCCATAGTAGCTCTGCTACCCCTGGTAATTATATTTTTATACAAAAACCGCAAACAGCAAATAGCCATTTGCTATAGCGCCATACTGGTACTAATTGGTTATAGTTTTTGGATGGCCCAAACCGTTAAAAAAGCAATAGGCAGCGTACAGCTTGATACGCATACCATGGGCATAGGCATATTCCTTACCTCGTTAAGTATTGTATTGCTGATACTGGCTGCTAAAAGTATCCAGCGCGACGAAAAACTGGTAAAATCTGCAGACAGACTGAGATAATTTTGGACTAAGGATTTTGGGGAACAAGGATTTTTGGAGCAAGGAGCAAGGATTTTTTTGTCCTTAATCTAAAAATCCTTACTCTTTGTTCCCTTCTATCTTTAATCTAAGACTCCTTACTCTCCATTAAGAATAGTCAAAGCTTCCTTTTTTGAATGGCAGTTTAAAAAATGCTGTTACCACATTGGCTATATGCTTTAAGCGGTATCTCAGATTCTTTTTAACTTTTGCCATACCATGTGCCTCCAGGTTCATCGGCGGAGTTTTGATGGTTCCGGTTTGTGATGATGTGGGCTGTGGTGTTGGGCGTTTTTCCACTACTACAATCGAATCATAATAATGTACCGAATTTACCGAACGTGTGAAGGAGCTAACCGGCAATGATCTTTCGACCGAATGGTAAGCATTTAATTGGTCAATGAAGTTTTTTGAGTATTCAATAAAGCTACCGCGTCTTTTATGTCCGCCTCCATATTTCAGCCAGTAAGAAGTGTGTACATCCTCGCACAGATATACACCATCGGGTTTAACATGATCAAAAAGCTCTTCGTACGAAACAATTTGCTGTAACATGGTATGCCCCCCATCGTCAATTAAAATATCGATCGGTGGGATCTCCTTCTTCACTTGTCTTAAAAATTGACGGTCTGTTTGTGAACCTATCAGCACTTTAATATTTTCTTCCTCAACCGCTTTACAGGCCGGGTTAATATCCATGCCATAAATTTTTGCTTTATCGCCAAAATAGTTTTTCCACATCTGCAAGCTGCCGCCATGCAGGGTTCCTATTTCCAAAATCACAATATCTTTGCCGCGGTACTTACTAAAATGCCGTTCATAAACATCAAAGTAATGGGCCCATTTATATATTACCCGCTTATCATTATTATTAAAATATAACTCCAGATCGTTCATTTCAGCTTAATTAACGGCTTTAAACCTACATAAAAAAAATTGACTGACAAATTGAAATTCAATTAGCAAGCCACTCCATTACGCCATTGCTATCTAACTCTCAAATTATCAAAAAGTTACCATATTTTTAAAAATTCAACAAGCTATTGTTTTTAAAAAATATAAACTCTATCTTTGCGCCCGATTTGGCGATGTTGCCAAATTCGTTATTTTAATTCATGAACCCATTTATTCAACTGGGAATCCGTCATGATATTGTTAATGCCATCTCTGAGTTAGGGTTTGAAAACCCAACGCCAATCCAGGAACAGTCAATTCCGGTATTGTTAACAGGCAGCAACGATTTTGTCGGATTAGCCCAAACCGGGACCGGTAAGACTGCTGCCTTTGGCCTACCATTATTAGAGCTGTTGGATTTCGAAGAAAATCATCCACAGGCACTTGTTTTATGCCCCACACGTGAACTTTGTTTACAGATCACGAACGACATTAAAAATTACGCCAAGCAAATGAACAACGTACACGTTGTTGCTGTGTATGGTGGTGCAAGTATTTCTGATCAGTTACGCCAGATTAAACGCGGTGTACAGATCGTTGTGGCCACACCAGGCCGTATGCTTGATATCATCAACCGCAAGGCGATAGATTTTTCGCAGGTAAAATTCGTAGTATTGGATGAAGCTGATGAAATGCTCAACATGGGCTTTCAGGAAGACATTGATAATATCTTATCTACCACGCCCGACGAGAAAAAAACCTGGCTGTTCTCAGCCACCATGCCTGCCGAAGTTAGGCGGATCGCCAAAAAATACATGGAGAATCCGTTTGAGCTTACTATGGGCACCAAAAACACCGGCAATGCCAACATTGAGCACGAGTACTATATAGTACGTGCCCGTGACAAGTATGCCGCGTTTAAACGTATTGTTGACTTTAACCCCGATATTTTTGGTATCGTTTTTTGCCGCACCAAGATCGAGACCCAGGACATTGCAGAAGCGCTGATCAAAGACGGTTACAATGCCGATTCTTTACACGGCGACTTGTCACAACAACAACGTGATAAGGTAATGAAACGCTATCGTGAGCGTAACCTGCAGCTATTAATAGCTACAGACGTTGCCGCCCGTGGTATCGACGTTAATGATGTTACCCACGTAATCAACTATTCGTTACCAGACGAGATCGAGAACTATACCCACCGTAGCGGTCGTACAGCCCGTGCCGGTAAAACAGGTGTATCCATCTCTATTGTTAATGGTAAAGAGTTAGGCAAAATACGCCAGATTGAGCGTGTAATTGGTAAAAAGTTTTCAAAAGCCGAGATCCCTACAGGTTTTGACGTTTGCGAAAAACAATTGTTCTCCATTGTACATAAAGTACATAACGTTACCGTTAACGAGGAGCAGATTGAACAATACCTGCCACGTATCATCGAAGAGTTTAAAGATATCAGCAAAGAGGACTTTATCAAACGTTTTGCTTCTATCGAGTTTAACCGCTTCCTGGATTATTACAAAAACGCCCCAGACTTGAACGCGAGCGTTGAAGAAGGCCGTATCCGCGAGGATCGTGGCGAACGCGCTCCAGGTGGCAAATCAGCTTACACCCGTTTATTTATAAACTTAGGTTCTGTTGATGAATTTAACCGCGGCGATTTGCTGGGTTACATCTGCAACACTACCAAAATAAGCGGTCGTACCGTAGGTAAAATTGATGTAAAAGGCGTTTATTCATTTTTCGAAGTTCCGCATGAGGATGTAGAAAAAGTAATGACCGCTTATAAAGAAATAGAATATAAAGGACGCCCGGTTAGGATAGAAATATCTGGCGAAGGCACCAGTGATAATCGCAGCAGCGGCGGTGGATACCGTGGTGGTGGCGAACGCCGCGAAGGTGGCTATCGTGGTGGCGAGCGCCGTGAGGGCGGTGGTGGTTACCGTGGTGGCGAACGTCGTGAAGGCGGTGGTCATCGTGGCAGCAACGAAAGAAGCAGCACCGGTGGTGGTTTCCGTGATTTCTCTGGCAAAAGCCGTGAAGACCGTCCGGAACGTCGCAGAAGATTCTAATTTAAAGAGTCAAGAGATCAGAATCAAGAGTCAAGACACTGACCTGTTATTTTATATAGCGAAGCTTGTCTTGATTCTTGACTATTACTTCTTGATTCTAAAAAGAAAATAGTTTTTCATGGCTTCTCTGGTAAAGAAGCATTAGTTTTAGTTTAGTTTTGTTAACAAAGCCTTCAGCCGCATCAGCAGCATGAAGGCTTTTGTTTTTAGCGGTAAGAATCGAGCCGAACAAGGCAAAAACTATATTTTTATTTTCTTGTATCTTGATTCTTATCTCTTGCCTCTTCTTTAACGACTAAACTCAACCACGTCAGAGTCGGGGTAAAACAGGGTGAGCTTATGATCATCCAGGTTTTTGATCAGGAATTTGGTAAACGGCCTGCTGCCCTGGTACGATGTAAAAATGGTATCATTCGTTACAAAATAGTCTTCCGTAACAGGTTTACCATCGTCCATCGTAAATCCTTTATCAGTTATTTCAAGCTTGGTTTCACCATCTTTTGATTGCCATTTGCCTACCAGTTTTTTGTTAACCGGGTGCTCAGGAGCCCTATTACAGGCAAAAATCAATAGCATCAATCCAACTGCCGGGATCAATAAAGCTTTATGTTTCATATTTAATTTTTATACCCTGTGCTACTTTGCCTGGTTTGTTACTTTTTCTCAACAGGTTTATCTTTCAATTTGGCTTTGCTAACATAAACATGTTTCCCTTTTTTATTTACATAAAAGTAGTGAGAGTTTTTGTCAATGTAAATGGTTTGTCCACCTGGTCCCACTTTGTCGGCATATTTTTTATCAGCTACACCCGCTGCACCTTTGGATACAATTTCGGCTGTTTTATGCCCAACTGATGTAGCAACTTTACCTGTTTTGTCACCAACTTTTTTAAAGAAGCTGGTATCCTTTTTTGTTTTTGTTTTAGTTTGTGAAAAGGCTGGTGATATTACAAATGTACACACAGCAAGTAACGCGATTTTGAATAGATTTTTCATAAGGAACGGTAATTAAGTTTATCACTAATATAATAAATAATCAACTCAATTTTTCGGCCAAGTTCTTCATTTCCAATGCGGGGGGGCTTTTCCGATATAAAATGGCATAAACGGCATCACATATAGGCATATCTACATTGTATTGTTTATTCACCTCATGTAGGCAATTTACTGCATAATATCCTTCAGCTATCATATTCATCTCTAACTGGGCCGATGTTACCGTATATCCTTTACCTATCATGTTGCCAAAAGTTCGGTTACGGCTAAATTGCGAATAAGCTGTAACCAACAGATCGCCCAGATACGCCGATTCCTTGATATCCCTGTTGATGGGATGTACCACGTCAACAAAGCGTTCCAGCTCACGTATGGCGTTTGATATGAGCACCGCCTGAAAATTATCGCCATAACCCACACCATGACAAATGCCACTTGCAATAGCGTAAACGTTTTTTAACACTGCTCCATATTCCGTACCATATATATCATCGGATACGATGGTTTTGATGTAACGGGTGTTGATCATCCCTGCAAACTCAGTAGCCAGTTCAGTATCGCCTGACGCGATGGTGAGGTATGACAGTTTTTCAAGGGCTACTTCTTCCGCGTGGCAAGGGCCGCTGATCACCATAAAATCATCAAACGAAATATCCATTTTTTGATTCAAAAAGTCGCCAATGATCAGGTTTTCATCGGGCACAATTCCTTTTATGGCCGATACTATTTTTTTCCCCGCCAGGTCGGCAGGTGCTATTCCGGTTAAGGCGTCTTTTAAAAATGCTGCCGGTACATTAAGCAAAATAATATCTGCATGCTGTATGATCTCTTTCAGATTAACCGAGATGTTTTGCCTGGGCAATTTAATTTCAACCGAACTTAAATAATGTGGATTATGCCCGAATTTATGCAGATGCTCAACCGCCTGTACATTCCGCATCCACCAAAAAATTTCCTTTTCTGTAGTATTATCAGCCAGCATTTTAATATTGGCTGTAGCCCAGCTCCCTCCGCCAACAACCGCGATCTTCTTTTTATTTTTTTGCATTAAATAGTATTGCCAGGTTTTAATTGACAAAGCAAATTAATGAAAAATTGAGGGAAAAGGAGAAAGGATTTTTGGTGAATGGAGCAAAGAGCAAGGACTTTTAGAGCAAGGATTAAAGACTTTTGGAATAAACCATAATCCCTCAACGGGCGGGCCATCTTGTTACAAAGTGGATTTACATGGTTTACACTTTTTATGGTTAAAATTTATTTATATAATTGACAATCAGATTTCATTTTGCCAGAAAACAGTGTAAACCCACATTTTGTTAAGCTTAAGTCCTTTACGGGTCTCCTAAAGAGACTATAACTGGGAACTATTTATCCTTATTCCAAAAGTCCTTAATCCTTGCTCCAAAAATCCTTTTTCCAAAATCCGTCCTTCTTGCTCTCCCAACCTCACTCTAAAAATCTTTGTTCCTTGCTCCTTAAATAGTTAAGTTTGTTTTATACCCTATACCTATGGATCCATCAGCCAGAGCAATTTTTAACCAGCATTTTACGACAGAAAAGTATGGGACCTTTTTAACCTGCCTTAATGATGGCTTGCGCAATCCTGTACTTTTTCGCGTGGCCGAAACACCAGTTTTCCTGACCGATGATTTTCGCGATAAACTGGTAGCCGCTGGCGAGGGCATTATCGCTACCATTTTGCAGCCTGGTTTTAAGGAACTTACGGAGCGCTCCATCCCTCCTAAATGGCGCCTGCCTAATGAAAATACTCATCCTCATTTTATCGCCCTTGATTTTGGGGTTTGTAAGGATGCGGATGGCAGCATAGTGCCCAAGCTGATCGAACTGCAGGGCTTTCCCTCCTTGTATGGTTTCCAGGTTCATTTGGGTAACACCTATCGCGAAGCTTTTGATATTGATACTGATAAAACCATCTATTTTAACGGCCTTGATCAAGAATCCTATCTTGATTTACTAAGAAAAACCATCCTCGGCCCCTACCAACCCTATGAGGTGGTATTGATGGATGTAAACGCTCCCGAACAAAAAACTTCGGTCGACTTTTATATCACCCAGCGATACCTGGGCATTCCTGTTATTTCGCTGAGTGACCTGCAGCAACAGGGCGATCAGCTCTTTTATGAGGCAAATGGCGACAAAAAACGCATCAAGCGTATTTACAACCGGCTCATATTTGATGAGATTGACAGTGATGACCATACCTTTGACAAGGTAGTTGACATACGCCAGCCGCTTGATGTGGAGTGGATAACACACCCCAACTGGTTTTACCGCATCAGTAAGTTTACCATGCCTTACCTGCATGGCGATTATATTCCCAAAACACAATTTTTACACGAGATAACTCAAATACCTGCCGACCTGGAGAATTATGTACTTAAACCCCTGTTTTCTTTCGCCGGCCAGGGAGTCATCATTGACGTTAAGCCGGATGACATCAAAAACATTACTGATCCTGAAAACTGGATACTACAGCAAAAGGTAAACTATGAACCGGTGATACAGGCTCCGGATGGTGGCGTAAAGGCCGAGATACGCCTGCTGTATTTATGGCCAGATGGTGATGCTAAACCCACACTGGCCATTAATCTGGCCAGATTAAGCCGCGGAAAAATGATAGGTGTACGCTATAACAAGGATTTTGACTGGGTAGGCGGAACAATTGCCTTTATGCAGCGTTAAACTTTATACTAACCGGAACGTCTATACGTATAATAGGGTATATATTAAAAATGTAGTATTTTTGTGACATGAATATTCAAACCATTATAGTAATTATTCTTTTTGCCGGCGCAATCTTTTATATCGGTCGTATGATGTATAAGAGTATAACCGCAAAAAAGGGATGTGGTGGTAATTGTAAATGTGGGGTTGATTTTTCAGGTATCGAATCAGGGAAAACGCATAAATAATCAACAATACCATTCATAAAATCTTCATTTGTAACCCGTACTTTTAAATTTAGAAGTAAACTCACTTAATGTCTTCAAATAAGCAAGTTTTTCAAGCCGATTCGCCAGGTAGATGGAATAAATTCAAGTGGCTCAGCCGCATACTTCTTGCAGTACTCGTTATTGGGATAATAGCCGTTATAGTTACCATTAAATCTACCTATTACCCTGATCTGCCAAACCTGAACCCGGCACCAAAAAAAATGTCGAAAGAAGAACTTGACCAGTTAAAAAGGTCAACCAAGTTCAAGTACTTCAATATACAAAAATCCGAGATTGAGGCCATGGAGCGAACCCGGCGTTTGCACCAGCTTAAACACCCCAATAATAAAGACCGTATTAACGCGGCCTTTTACCTGGCCTGGGATCCGCAGGCCTATAACTCACTGATCACTAATCTGGGTCACCTGGATATGGTTGTAAGTGAAGGTTTTTCCATAGCTCCCAAAGTTGATACCGTAATTACTAAAATTGATACCGGGCTTACCCGTATTAATAAAAAGTTTAATAAACCTGTATTGATCATGCTATCCAACTACGTTAATTATAACAACGTAAGCGGTGGTTTTGATACTAAAGATGTTGAGCGGATCATCAAAAGCAAAAAACTCCGTACCGGTTTTATTAACAGTGTTATCCACAGCCTTACCAAAAATAAGTTTCAGGGTATTAATGTCGATTTTAATGAAATTAAAGACCGCAACAGCAAAGAGTACCTTACTTTTTTACAGGAGCTTTATAAAGCATTGCACGCTAAAAACTTTCTGGTAACCCAGAATGTAATTGCCGATGATGAAGCTTATGACCTAAAAAAGTTACAGCATTATAACGACTTTTTGTTTGTGATGGCTATTGATGAGCATTATGATGCTACCAATGCCGGCGACCTGTCAAACCAGCATTGGGTTGAGCAGATACTGGATGACGTTTGCAGCCAGATACCCAGCGAAAAGGTTATTTTAACTTTTGCTGCCGGCGGATATGACTGGCCCGAAAAGAGTGTTGGCCACGCCATAGGTTACCAGCAAGCCATCAGTACCGCGCAGGAAAAACAAAGCAAGATCATTTTTGATCCCCTGTCTGCCAACCTGCATTTTAATTATGTAGACCAGGATAGTCTTGACCATACCATTTATTTTACCGATGCCGCCACCAATTTTAATGTGATCCGCATGGCCGATGATTGGGCTACCGGCGGTGTGGCCTTATGGCGTCTGGGATCCGAGGATCCACGTTTATGGTCATATTTCCAAAAAAACCTTTCGATCGATTCTTTAAGAAAAACAGGCATCGATCTGAAAAAATTAACCACAGTAGGCTTAAATAACCGCGTCAATGTTGACTATGACGGAGAAGGGGAAGTACTTGACTTGATCACCTCCCCTACTACCGGTCAGATAGATGTAAAACTGGACACCAGCAACTTTACAATAACCAATCAACAGTATATTAAACTGCCTACCAAATATGTGATACGCCGTTACGGCTATGCACCCAAAAAAGTAGTTTTAACTTTTGATGATGGCCCTGATCCGGATTTTACGCCGCGTATTTTAGATATCCTCAAAAAAGAAAATGTTCCTGCGGCTTTCTTTGTTGTAGGCGCTATGGCCGAAAAGAACATGCAGTTAGTACGGCGCGAGTATGAGGAGGGTTATGAAATTGGCAACCATACCTTCTTCCATCCCGATATTTCAACCATCAGTCTTGACCGTGTTATTTTAGAGCTTAACTCCACCCGTAAGCTCATTGAATCTATAACCGGGCGAAGCACCATCCTGTTCAGACCGCCATTTAATGCCGATGCTGAGCCGCAAACGCTGGCTGAGGTTATCCCGGTTGCAGAAAGCCGCAGACAAAGTTATATCACCATTGGCGAATCTATTGACCCCTGGGATTGGCAGCCTGGTGTAACAGCCGACAGTATTATTGCCCGCACCATCAGGCAAAAAGACAACGGATCAATGATATTACTGCATGATGCTGGTGGCGATACCCGCGAAGAAACGGTAAAAGCATTGCCCGAAATTATCCATTTCTTTAAATCGCACGGTTACCAGTTTACTACCATTGCCGATGTGCTGGGCAAAACCAAAGCCGATTTGATGCCGCCTATTCCAAACGATCCGCACACCGGTATTTTTGGGCCGGTATATGATGCCGCGGTGCATGGTTATTACTATATCAACTGGGTACTCATTTATATATTCCTATCGGCTATTTTCCTTGCTATTGGTCGTATTGTTTTAATTGGCGTACTGGCTGTAAGACAGCATGGTGAAAATAAAAAGATGATAAAGGCACGTGGCGACAATTTCCCATTACCACCCGTGAGCATCATTGTGCCGGCCTATAATGAAGAGGTAAATGCTGTTGCTACCATCCAAAGCTTATTAAAAACTGAATATCCCTCATTCGAGATCATTTTTGTGGATGACGGATCAAAGGATAAAACATTCGAAGTGGTTAATTCTGCCTATGCCGGCAATCCGCTGGTGAAAATATTAACCAAGCCCAATGGAGGTAAAGCATCGGCCCTTAACTATGGCATTACTCATGCCCAAAGCGATTATGTAGTTTGTATTGATGCTGATACACAGCTAAAAACAGATGCTATTTATCATTTAATGACCTATTTTACTGATGAAGAGATAGGCGCGGTTGCAGGTACTGTAAAAGTAGGTAACGAAACCAATATCATTACCCGCTGGCAATCCATAGAGTATATTACAGCTCAAAATATGGATCGCCGGGCATTTGATCTCATTAATAGTATTACGGTGGTACCCGGTGCAATTGGGGCATTCCGCAAATCAGCCATCTTTAAAGCAGGCGGCTTTACCTATGATACCCTTGCCGAGGATTGCGACCTCACCATGCGCATATTAAAACAAGGGTATATAGTAAAAAATTGCGCCGATGCGATTGCCTATACCGAAGCGCCAGAAACGGTAGGTATGTTATTGAAACAGCGTTTCCGCTGGAGCTTTGGCGTAATACAAAGCTTCTGGAAAAACCGCGACGCGCTGTTTAACAAAAAGTATAAGTTCTTCGGAATGGTGGGCATGCCAAATATTTTGATCTTCCAGATCATATTGCCGCTGTTTTCGCCACTGGCCGATCTGATGATGATATTTGCTCTTTTTGGCGCCAAGCCCGAGAAAATGCTGTTCTACTATGTAGCCTTTGTTTTGATCGATTTTATTGTGGGCATCATCGCCTTCCGTATGGAAAAAGAGGATTACCGCAAACTCATTTACATTATCCCACAACGCTTTATGTGGCGCCAGCTGATGTATTATGTGTTATTTAAATCTATCAGAAAAGCGCTGAAAGGTGAGCTTAGCGGCTGGGGTGTACTTAAACGTACGGGTAACGTAAAGGTGGAGAAAGAAAAGGAAAATCAGGTTTAAAAGTATATTGGGAAAAGTCCCCTCTTTGGAGAGGAACAGCCTATGAAAAGGCATAAAGCGAAAATTAAGCATCTATCGACTCACCCCGACGTCGCTGCGCTCGTCACCCCTCTCTGCCCTTTGGGCAAAGAGGGGATTTCTCTTTTTTCTTTCCCCTCTTTGCGGCAAAGCCGCAGAGAGGGTGGTCCAGCGAAGCGCAGACCGGGTGAGTAGGCTATGCGACTTGTTTTTAACCTTGTAAGTTTCAACTTCGCCTTTCCATGGGCAATCTCTCTTTGGGAGGGTTGGGTGAGGCTCTTACTTTTCCCTTCCCAATGACGCCTCCGTTAAAGTTATTACGGCCATACGATCATATAAATAGCCCAAAGGAGATCATTATGTCAATTGAGTTTATAGTTATGCTCAATTTTGCCACTAAACCGGTTAAAAATTAAGCGATATTGGTCGGTACCAATTTTTAACCGATGACCAGTAAAACACCTGCAATAGCCCATTCATGGTTCTCGTACTTGTTGATTTTATGTTTTAGTATATCCGCGTTAACAACCACTGCGCAAGATAAAGGCGATGAGGATAAAACCATGGCCAACCATGTTAAAACACGTGATCAAAAAGCTATTGACGAGGCTATGCATAGCTGGTGGCCTGCATCCATGAAAACCCGGGATGCCCGGTTAAACTGGTGGCGCAATGCCCGTTTTGGAATGTTTATACATTGGGGTATATACTCCTTACCAGCCGGGGAGTGGGATGGCAAAAATACCGGCGGTTATGCCGAACACCTGATGCGTAAGGCAAAAATACCACGTTCAGCCTACCTGGAACTGGCACACCGGTTTAATCCTGTAAAATTTAATGCCGATAAATGGGTACAGGCCGCCAAATATGCGGGTATGCGGTATCTGATTATTACGGCTAAACACCATGATGGCTTTGCCATGTACAATTCGCAGGTATCCGACTACAACGTGGTTAAACAAACCGCCTGGAAACACGACCCTATGGTTGATCTGGCAGCAGCATGTAAAAAATATGGTATTAAGTTCGGCTTTTATTATTCGCATGCTTTTGACTGGGAGCATCCTGACGCACCGGGCAACGATTGGGATTACCAAAACCCGGGAGGCGATCTGAATTTATTCGGCGGGCGCGATTGGTATGATGTGCACCCGGAGTTATTACCTAAAGCGGTTAATTATGTAAATAAAAAGGCCATCCCTCAGATAAAAGAACTCATCACCAAATATCATCCGGATATATTGTGGTTTGATACCCCGCAAAAACTACCGCTATCAGAAAACATCCGCATTCTGAAAGCTATCCGTGAAACCGACCCTAATATTGTAGTGAACGGACGGCTGGCACGGGGCAGTGGCAATTTACAGATGGGTGATTATAAAAATACCGGCGATCGCCCTGCAGAGTTTTTTCCGGCCACCGGCGACTGGGAAGCCATCCCTACAACCAATGAATCATACGGTTATTCGAAATTTGATAAGAGCCATAAACCTGTTAGTTTTTTTATCCGCTTATTAGCCAAAGCAGCTTCACGCGGAGGTAACCTGCTGATGAATATAGGCCCCATGGGCAATGGAGAATTTGCACCGGAAGATACCGCCAGTTTGCAGGGTATAGGCCGGTGGATGAACAAAAACTCGGCAAGTATCTATCAAACTACTAAAACCCCGTTACCTTATCAAAGTTGGGGCGTATCAACAAGAAAAAACAACCTGCTTTATCTGCATGTATTTAACTGGCCCCAAAATGGCAAATTAATAGTTGGCGGTTTAAAAAGTAACATTAATAAAGTATGGCAGCTGGCTGATAAAAAAGAGTTAAAGTTTACCCGGATCGATCCGCTTGATATGGCTATCCATTTACCTGCTCAAGCGCCTGATACCAGTAACACGGTTTTGGTAATGGAAACCTCCGGACCAATAGAAACCGATACTTTGCGCCTATTGGCAAGCCATGAAACAACCAATCGTTTATTGGCATTTGACGCGCGTCTGGGAGGTAAAGGCTTTGGTTTTGGGGATGGAAAAACCAGCAGCTATTATGTAGATGGCTGGAAAAACATCCGTCAATCCGTAAACTGGGACTTCAGATTAATTGAACCGGCAACTTATAAGGTACTCTTAAAATACGTGGCAGATACTGTCGATGAAGGTTCCTATGAGTTAAGTATTGGCCATTTTAAAGTAAAAGACAGCATTGGTGACCTACCCAAAGGCTCACAAGTTAAAGAACATTCATTAGGTACGGTAACCCTTGAACCGGGCACACATAGTTTAACCATTGTGCCGGTTGAAATAAAGGGGGCTGGTTTAATGAAAATATTAGAAGTAGAGCTAATACCAGTGAGCGCGCTTAAATAGATATAAGTACTAATCGCGTTCAATAAGGCAAACCGCGTAAGCTACTACCCCCTCTTCGCGGCCAATAAAGCCCATTTGTTCGTTAGTGGTTGCTTTAATGGATATATCCTCCTCGCTAATGGATGCGGCTTCGGCTATATAGGTTTTCATGGCCGGTATATGCGGGTTTATTTTAGGAGCTTCCAGGCATACCATGGCATCTATATTACCAATACTGAAACCCTTTTCTTTAATCAGCGCTACCACATGCTGCAACAGCACCAGACTGCTGATCCCTTTCCAGCGGTTATCGGTATTGGAGAAATGAAAACCGATATCGCGTAAGTTCGCGGCACCCAACAGGGCATCGCAAATAGCGTGTAACAATACGTCAGCATCAGAATGTCCGTAAGCACCGGAATGGTGCTCTAACTTTACGCCGCCTAAAACAAAGGGATGCTGCTCTTTTAACTGATGTACATCAAACCCAAAACCTACTTTTATCTTACCCATTATCTTCTGCCCACGTTTGATATTCCACCAAAATTTGCCGACAAGGTAAAGCGCAGCGTATTTGCCAAAGGACTATTTTGCTGGCTGGCTGCCAGATATGAAAAATCGAAATTAAAAATATTATACCTCATACCTAAACCCAGGGTAAGGTAGTGCCTGTCGCCCTTATCCGGGTTTTCATAAAAATATCCGGCCCTAACCGCAAACTGATGATTATACCAGTATTCAACACCCGGAGAAAAGCTAATTTCTTTCAACTCTTCGCTAAAACCACCAGGAGCATCGCCAAATGACTGGAAGATACCAGCTGGTACAGATACATCGTCGTCATGCCCTTTGATGATATTTCCATTCACATCACGTATGGGTGGTGTAGGCACTAATAACTTATTAATATCAAAAGTGGCGGTGAGTTCATTGGTTTCATCCAGCTCCCAGGTATTGGCTACACCCAGTTTTAAATTGGTTGGTAAAAAGTACTTCGGTCCCACATCACTGTAACCTATTTTTGTACCGATGTTGGATATATGCGCGCCAAAGGCAAAAAGATTGGCGCTGCCGTATGGCTTTTTGTAATATAACGACACATCTGCAGCAATCGCGTTACCTGGTTTGTTAACCTGGCCTGATCCCTGAGCAAAGGATATACTTGATATGCTTGAGCGTATATACCGAAGTGTTAATCCCAATGAAAGGTTCTCACCAAATTTACGGGCGAATGAACCATCTATCGAAAATTCGTTAGGCGTATAAGTACCCTGGTCATTTGACTGGTCATCCGTTAATTGTACCGAACCGTAATTAAAATAACGCAGAGACGCTCCTATAGTATTACGATCATTTAACTTATGTGCATAGCTCAGGTATGAAAGGCTGATATCGGGCACCAAATGCCTTAACCAGGGGCTATAAGATAGTGAAAGCGCATCGTTACTCTCCAGAAATGCAAGCTTAGATGGATTCCAGAAATTGGCGTTAACATCTGGCGAAATAGCCACGCCGGCATCACCCATAGCGCCTGAGCGCGAATCAGGAGATATATTTAAGAAAGGTACCTGCACAGGTATCGCCCTGATATTGCTGCCATCGGTACTTGTACCGGTTGGGGTTTGTGCAATAGCCGAAACCGGCAGCAAAAAGAGCACGGAATAAACAAAATAACGAAAGGTAGAAAACTTCATTAGGTGCAATTTAGCTTTTATAATTTAATTCATATACAGGTACGCCCAAAATTCACTCATCATTTTTAAAGAACTATTGCAATAATTGCTCCATCAAAAAAAGCAAACCGGTGCAACTAATTTCAACAAATTTTCGTTCAAATGCCTGATAATAGTTTGAATTATTTTGAATAATGGTTGATGCGCTGTAGCATTATATCCATTTTTTTCTAAATTTACCCTATAATATAACCGTAAAAATATGAAAATACTTTTTACTAAAACTGCTTTCGTGCTGTTGGCTGTAAGTGCCGTGGTAAGCAGCTGCAGTAAACAACACGAAACTTCGCAAAAAACCGGGATCACTTATAACGACAAAAACAATGGTGGTTATGTGCGGTTCAGGCAAACCCATCCCTCACCAGGGCCTGGTCTGGTACCCATTGAAGGCGGTACTTTTGTGATGGGTGGCAGCGCTGACCAGGATGTTGCTTACGACTATAATAATGTGAAGCGCAGAGTAACTGTCCCATCTTTTTACATGGATGAAACCGAGGTATCTAACCAGGATTGGCTCGATTATCTGCATTGGACGGCTATTACTTTTCCGAATGACAGGGAGTTATATTACGATGCTTTGCCCGATACCCTGGTATGGCGCAAGCCCCTATCGTACAATGAACCTTATGTAGATAACTATCTGCGTCACCCGGCGTTTCAGGACTATCCTGTAGTGGGTGTAACCTGGGATCAGGCGCAGGACTATTGCCAATGGCGTACCGACCGCACCAACGAGAATATCTTACGTGAATCAGGCCGCATGGTAGCCTGGAAGGATTTGAATGGCGGCAAAAACGGGCAACCGGCTGCATCAGCAGAACCTTACAATAACGACATGTACCTTAACGGACAGCAAAGAGGACCTGGTTTTGACGGAAAGAAAATGATGCCAGACCTGAGTCCTAATGCACAGGCCGGCACAGGCAAAAACGGCAAACCGGTAAGGCCTGTACGTATGGAAGATGGTATATTAAAACAAGGTTACCGCCTGCCTTCGGAAGCTGAATGGGAATACGCTGCATTGGCTTTGGCAGGTAACACCCAGTTTGAAAATATCGACGACGGTAAAATGTACCCATGGAATGGCCTGGGTGTACGCTCTGCCAAGAGTAAAACCCGGGGTTTAATAATGGCCAACTTTAAACGTGGTGCCGGCGATAACGCAGGTGTTGGCGGCTACCTGAATGACAAGGCCGATATCACCGCGCCTGTACGTTCATATGCACCAAACGATTTTGGTTTATACAACATGGCCGGTAACGTAAACGAATGGGTTGCCGATACCTATCGCCAAACCTCATTTGAAGAGTTTGATGATTTTAACCCCTTCCGTGGTAACGAATACACCAATAAACGTTTAGCCGATCCATCAAAAGGCCTGTACGCTAAGGACAAATACGGTCGCCCGATCAAAGATCCGGCAAAAGCCAATAGAAAATTAAAATACAGCGAGCTTTTAGCCTTACAAGGCCAACGCCCTGATTCAACCAATGCAACACAGGCGGCTCCGGTTGCTAATGGAAGTGTGGCTGCTGCTAACGCGGCGAGTGCTAATGCACAATTAGCTGTCCGCAATTCAGGTAAAGCATTCAACCCCGATCTTAGAGGCGATAAAGACACCGTTAACCTGGCCTTGTACGGAAATACTACGTTGGTTAACAACCGTTCAAAAGTTTATAAGGGTGGTTCATGGAATGATATGGCTTATTGGTTAAATCCGGCTACCCGTCGTTTTATGGATCAGGATGAAGCCAGTGCCGAAGTTGGTTTCCGCTGTGCGATGACTCTGGTTGGCGCACCTGAAATTTATCCTACCGGCAAACCGCATTACGGCGTTAAAAAAGCAAAAGCTTTTAAATCAAGATAAAAAGCATACAGGCCACTTCATAAACAAAAGATGCCGCTCAATAACTGAGCGGCATCTTTTGTTTGTAAACCACTATAAATTCATTAAACAAATAATATCCTATCCTCAAGCGCTTCCACCTCGGAAAAAGTCGGTAGCGCTGAATTTCATTTTATAACATTACGACTAACTACTATCTCTATGGTAAAAGGTTATCAGAGTCTATAATCTGCTTGTTTTATTTTTTTATTCGTGAACCAAGTATGATAACCCGATAAATCTCTCTTTTTAAATAATAAAAAACGGCCTATTATAAGGCCGTTTTTTTATTATGCTTTATAAATTGGGTTAATTAATAACCATCATTTTGTTTCAGGTTCTTGTTGGCATTTATTTCAACCAAAGGTATTGGGAATACCAGTTTTGGTGAGTTATAAGGTAAGGCGCCTACGTTTTGTTTCAAACGTTTGGCGTCATGCAAAAAGAAACCACCTTCAAAAGCCAATTCCAATCGTCTCTCTTTTAAGATATCCGCAAGAACAACAGAGGAAAGTGCGGTTAAGCCTGCACGGGCTCTAATCACGTTGACATCGTCAACCGGTGCGGCGCCTGTTGATGTGTTCAGACGAAAATTAGCTTCTGCCCGTATAAGGTATAGTTCTGCCAGGCGTATTACGTGTACATTGCCGTATAAATTGTCGAATTTATCAACCTGCAATGAGCCGCCCGAATCCTCGTTATACACAGCAAGCCGGCCGTCGCCTTCCTCAAACTCATCGAGGAAAGTTGACCTGACTGAGATATCACCACGGCCAGCATAATCAGACGAAGCATAAAATGTGTTCAGGTCATTTACACCTTGCTGGGCGGTTACCTGTATGGCAAAAATATCTTCTTTTGTATTGTCAACGTGCACCGCGTTTTGGTTAGGAAACGGAAATTCATCAGCGTAGTTGGTAACCAGGCTGTATTTACCACTCTGTATAACGGTATCTGCTTCGGCAGCAGCTTTTGCATATTGTCCTTGCTGCAAATAAATCCGGGCAAGAATAGCCCCGGCAGAATAACTATTCGCAAAAAAAGTAGGGTTAAAGTCGTCAACTTTTGCTTCTACTCCTTGTAGCTTTGCTTTAGCCGTAATAAGGTCTGAGATAGCCTGGGCGTATACTTGCGCTACAGTTGACCGCGATGGATAGGAATCAGCCCCGATAATCGTTGTTGGTTTCAATACAATCGGTACCGCTAAATTAACATTAGGGTCTCCATCATTCCATGATTTACCGAATAAGCGGGCCATATCAAAATACATTAATCCACGCAAAAATTTGGCTTGGCCTTCATATGAGTTTTTATTAGCTGCCGTTGCCTTATCCAGATTAGCCAATACGTAATTAGCCTGATTATTTACCCGGTAAGCATCTAACCAGTAATTATCAACATAACCATTGTTTATAGTAACTGCCTGGTTTACCATTTGGGTAAGGGCCTGAAAAGTACCGTTCCATTTGACTACGCTTTGGCTCGCCATCAGATCGGGCATTAAAAACACATCGCCCCCATAAATATATGATAACCCAGCCCGGTTATATGCGCCTATCAGGTTACTTTGTACATCTTTATCTGTTGTAATAGCATCAGTAGCGTCTATCTGGTCGTGTGGTTTTAAGTCTAACTGTTTTTTACAAGCGGTTAATGCGGTTATGGCGCTAACAACCGTAATGATTTTTATATATGATCTAAGTTTTTTCATCTCTACAATTATTAAATATTACAATCCTACGTTAACACCAAAAGTAATTGTGCGCGGTTGCGGAGCCGAGTAAAAGTCAACACCCTGATTGATGGTACTTGCCTGATAATCGGCGTTAACTTCCGGATCCCAGCCTTTATACTTGGTTATCAGGAACAGATTGTACGCGTTAACAAATACCTTTGCTCTATCCAGCTTGATTTTTGACAACACACTTTTAGGGATGTTGTAGCCAAAAGCAACCGTTTTACAACGCACATATGAACCGCCAGACAGGTACCTGCTTGACGGACTGGTACCATTAGGATAAAATAAACGTGGTTCAGGTATATTAGTGATATCGCCGGGTTTATCCCAATACTTTAATTGGTCAACGGTTTGGTTATCAAATCCATTACTGCCACTGGCGCTCATGTACTGACCTCCACTATTGTAGATCTTATTTCCGAATGAGCCCTGAAAGGTAACAGCCAGATCAAAACCTGCATAGCTAAAGGTGTTAGTTATACCACCTGTAACATTTGGGGTTGGATTTCCTAAAACAACAGCAGACGCCTCGTTGTAATTATTGGTTTTACTACGATCAATTACTTTGCCGTTGGCATCTTTGGTATTTTTATAATACAAGGCATCGCCATTAGCCGGGTCTACACCTGCATATTCCGGTCCATAAAATACGCCTATCTGTTGTCCTTCAATTACCCTGTTTAAATCATTTGTACCAATAATTTGGCCATTTACATTGGTAACCACATTTTTGTTGTAAGCCAGGTTAAACGCGGTTGTCCATTTAAATTTGCCAACAAAATTGTCTGATGATACGGTTATCTCGTAACCCCGGTTATATAACTTACCCAAATTTTGTGTCTGCGTAGCAATACCCAATGTTTGAGGTACGTTCACATCAAGCAGGAGGTCGCGGGTACTTTTGTTGTAATAATCAAACGTAGCATTTAAACGGTTATTAAAAAATCCCACTTCCAAACCCAAATCAAGTTGTGCTGTAGTTTCCCATTTCAGGTTGGGATTGGCCAGTTGGTAAAAGCGCTGTCCCGGTACGCCATTGTAACCGGCATCGCCATAAAATAAGCCTAATGAAGCATAATTACCAATATCACCGTTACCCGTTAAACCATAGCTGGCTTTCAACTTTAAATTACTGAAGGTTTTGGAGTCCTTCAAAAAATCTTCCTGGCTCAGCACCCAGCCGGCAGACGCAGCAGGGAAATAACCATAACGGTTTTTTTCGCTGAATCTGGAAGATCCTTGAGCTGTAGCACTTACTGTTAACAAGTATTTGCTCTTGTAAGCATAGTTGGCCCTTGCAAAATAGGACACAAAACTATACTCAGACCGTTTGGAGTAACCTCCGGATTTTACGGCCGCGTCAATAATTTGCTTATACGCGTCTGAAGGAAATTGCTGACCCTGGATATCGTTACCCGCATTATTATAATACTCATAACTTGTACCTGCCGTTGCATCCAGGGTATTATCTGCCCCAAAAGTATCCTTATAGGTAAAGTAATTGTTCACAGTAAAATGCGACACAGTGGTTTGGGTATTTTCACCAAATCCATTTGGCTGTCCGGTGTTTCTCAAAGTAGCTGTACCCGAGTAAGAATCTTCATTCTGGTTAGTTTGATCTACACCAAATTCCGACCGGAATGAAAGTTTTTTGAGGATCTGCCAGTTTCCATATACATTACCCAAGGTGCGGTAAACATTGGTGTGAAAATAAGCATTATCAACATTGATCAAAGGATTATAATAAACCGGATAATTACCTGACTGCCCTGGAGGGGTACCGCTTATTAAACCACTTCTTGGATCAATGATAGGCGTGATTGGCGATAATGCAACAATTTGTAGTGGCGTACCAAACGAGTTATCATTATCAATACGCTGGTTTAAAGTGTGGGTAAAGTTTAAATTCATGCCCACATCCAGGTTTTTATACACCCTGGTATTCAGGTTTATACGGCCCGACATCCTGGTGAAATCATTCCCTTTAAGTATACCTGTCTGATCAAGATATTGACCACCGATGTAATAGGTTGTTTTTTCGTTACCGCCAGATATGTTCAAGTCATAAATGGATTGCGGAGCATGTTGAAAAGCCTGTTTCTCCCAGTCGGTATTGGTTTTTCCCCAATCCTTACTGCCCGCTGCATACCGGGTAAACCTGCTTTCCACAAATGCTTTTTCGTCAGCTATGGCATCTTCAACATTATCATAACCGAAGTCCGGATTTAAAAAGTCCAGTTTACCAGCGCCAACAGCCGCGCGCTCCATTAAAGCCATCCATTGTGTACTATTTAAAAACTCGCGATGGCGCGAAGGATTGCTTGTACCCCATTGAGCCGAAAAGTTAACCTTGGCATCGCCTGCTTTACCTTTTTTGGTGGTAATAAGTAATACGCCATTTGATGCCCGTGCACCATATATAGCAGTAGCCGAAGCATCTTTCAGGATCTGAACGGATTCAACATCATTAAAGTTGATATCCGCGAGCGGATCGGTACCAGCGCTTGTAGTTGAAATATCATTACTTGTGGTAACAATACCATCAATTACTACCAAAGGTTGTGTACCGGCCGAAATGGAAGCAGTACCACGGATGCTTATTTTTATACCCTGTCCGAGTTTGCCATTATTGGCCTGGATATTTACACCTGCAGCTTTACCCTGTATAGCCTGCTCAAGCGTGGTTACTGGAGTATTCTGTATATCTTTTGATGATACTGTAGCGATAGATCCGGTTATGGCTTGCCTTTGTTGTGAACCATAACCTACTACTACCACTTCGGTAAGTTGTTTGGAATCTGACTCCAGCTTTACATTTAACGGCTTTCCATTAATAGGAAGTTCGGTTTCTTTAAATCCAATAAATCTAAAAACCAGCACCTTTGCAGTAGCAGGAACCGTAAGGCTGTATGTTCCATTTACACCGGTTTGAGTGCCTGTTCCCTGGGCTCCCTTCACAGTTACACTTACTCCCGGTAAGGGCGAACCGTCTTTCTGGTCTGTTACTTTACCTGTAATTACACGGCTTTGTGCTAAACCAAATGTAATACAAGAAAATAACAATAAAATTGTTAGTAGATTTTTCTTCATATGATCAGTTATTAAGTTAAGAAAAGTAAGCTAATAAAAATTGGGCGCAAAAACAATAAGAATCCCAAAAAAGCGTTGCTTTTGTTGCAATTCATATCAAATAATGCACGAAAAGTAAGTGAGATTATTAAAATCCTATCAGAATTTGTCCTTTTTCTACTTTATCTCCGGCTTTTACTTTTATGCTTTTTATAGCAACACCAGCCGGCGATTTGATGATGTTTTCCATTTTCATGGCTTCCAACACCAACAGATTATCGCCCTTCTTGACTTCGTCACCTTCAGAAACAAAAACTTTAAGTACCATGCCCGGCATCGGAGCTTTTATTTCGCTCACCCGGGCGCTGTTCAAACTACTTAAACCCAATTTATCCAACAATACATCAAATTGATCTTTGGCGGTTATAGTATAAGTATTGGCATTTATTTTAATCTCGGCAGTTTTATCAGAGCTGTTAAAACTAACCACTTCTACACGGTGTGATCTGTTGTTTTCAATAACGTGGTATATCCCTTGTCCAATATGTTTAATATCAGCCTCAATTTTGGTATTGTTTATCAACAGGCTCTCACCGGTCCTGCTAACTTCAATATCATGCCGATTATTTATCTTGAGTTGATACATACGTTTTGGGTATTTAAGAAATAAAGTAGTTAAAGCTGTTTTTAGGAAACAACCATTATAAAGTTATCAATTTTATCGTCAATAACAATTATACAAAACACCATCTGGCGGTTTATTGCGTAAATATATATTGGATAAGATTTGCGCCCATTTTCAAGGCTTTTAAGCGGGCTTCCTGGGTATCGCCGGCATAGGTGCCATAATCTTCCCAACCATTGCCCAAATCGCATTCATAGGTATAAAAACACACCAGCCGGCCTTTATAAATAAGACCGAAACCCTGCGCCCGCTTACCATCGTGTTCATGAATTTTAGGCAGGCCATTTGGAAAGGGATATTTCTGATGATAAATGGGGTGATTAACCGGTAATTCTACAAAATCAAGCTCTGGGAAAACCTTTTTCATCTGCGGACGGATAAATTTATCAAAACCGTAATTATCGTCGATGTGCAAAAAGCCACCACCGGTTAAATACTTGCGCAGGTTGCGTGCCTCCTGATCAGTAAATATCACGTTACCATGACCGGTCATAAACGTAAAGGGATAGTTAAATAAGGATGCGCTGCCAACTTCTACTACATCATCATCGGTCTCAAAATTCGTTTTCAAATTTTCGTTGCAAAATTTAATCAGGTTAGGCAATGCGGTACGGTCGCCGTACCAGTCGCCGCCCCCATTATATTTAAGCCGTGCAATTTTGTACGCAGGGTTACTAAAACCGCTCATAACGATGACGGCAGCAATTGCAAAACAAAAATTTTTAGCTGTTTTCATACACGGTTTAAAAAGTTCACCTCAAAACAGGCTTCAAGCGCTGCCGTTTCGGTACGCAGACGGCTTTCACCTAAAGTTATGGGTTTAAAACCGTTTTGCAAAGCGCTTTCAATTTCGGCAGGGGTAAAATCACCTTCGGGGCCTATCAATACCAGGTAGCGGCCCTGTAATTGTAATTCATTACGCAGGGTAAGTTTCTCACCGGGTTCGCAGTGGGCTATAAACTTTTGTCCACTAAAGGGGCGTGTCAACAGCTCATTTAGCTTCACGGGTTCATTCAAAAGCGGGTGGTAAGCTTTGAGGGATTGCTTTATTGCGGCGGTAATGATCTTGTTTAAACGATCAACCTTAGCTTCTTTGCGTTCTGACCGCTGACTGATGAACAATGATATCTCATCGATACCGATCTCAGTGGCTTTTTCTAAAAACCATTCCAGGCGTTCTATATTTTTGGTAGGGGCTACTGCCAAATGCAGGTAATGGTTACGTTTATTGAAATCTGTTGTAACCGAAGTGACGCTCAATATAGTGCGCTTGGGATGCGCATCCTGTATAACCGCGTTGTAAAAGCCACCCCGGCCATCAATTAACTGAACTTCGCTTCCCACCTCCAGTCGCAACACACGGATAGCATGCTTGCTTTCTTCTTCACTAAGAAAATACTGCGGGTGCGAGGGTGCTATATCGGGTGTATAGAAAAGGTGCATTTATTTAGTATCAAGTAGTTAGTATCAAGTATCATGACAGCTGCATTTGCTTCAGGTAGCTTAAAAGATCTTGATACTTGATACTAACTACTTGATACTTGTTATTAATGTAAATCTACCGTATCTTCTTCATTGATCAGCAACTCTAACTTAACTGATTCAATATTTTGATCGGATTTACGCAACACGGTAATATTATATCCGTTTGATTCCTTTTGTTCGCCTACGTCAGGGATCTTACCGAATATATCTCCCAGCCATCCCGATACAGTATCAAAGTCGCCATCTTCCGGAAGATCATGAGGCAAATGTTCATTCACATCATATATAGGTGCAAGCGCATTCACGATAAATTCCCGGTCGTTCACTTTTTCAACAATAGGCTTTTCTTCATCGTACTCGTCCTGTATCTCACCCACCAGTTCTTCTACAATATCCTCCAACGTAACCATACCCGCGGTGCCGCCAAATTCATCCAGCACTATGGCTATCTGAATACGTTTTTGTTGCAGCTCGGCCATCAGATCGTTAATCTTCTTGGTTTCAGGAATAAAATAGGGCTTGCGGATAATATTTTTCAGGACGATCTCCTCATTACGGGCCAGCAGTGGTAAAATATCTTTGGCGTGTACAATTCCAATGATCTTGTCGATCACATCGTCATAAACAGGCATACGCGAATATCCCTCGGTGATGATCATATCCAGCAATTCCTCTTTGGTAGAACTGATGTCAATGCCTGATATTTTTGTACGGGGCACCATGATGTTCTTAACCACACGCTCATTAAAATCAAACACGTTCTGTATCAACTCATGTTCGTTTGAATCCAAAGCGCCCGATTCTTTTCCTTGTTCAAGCAGATATTGCAATTCCTCGGAACTATGGTGGGCCTCCCCACCTTCCAAAGTATTAATACCTAAAAGCTTCAAAATAAAATTAGCGAACCCATTTAACAACCATATCAAGGGTTTGAAAAACACAAAGAAAAACCTAAGCGGAAGAGAAACTGTCAGCACGGTACGTACGGATTTTTGAATGGCTATTGATTTGGGAGCAAGCTCACCAAATACAATATGTAATACCGTAATAGCGGTAAAAGCTAAAATATGACTGGCTGTAATAAAACCACTGGAAAGCGTTATCCCAATGGACAGAAAGCCCCTGATCACAATATTAGTGGCTACTTCCTCTCCCACAACACCCAATGCCAGTGATGCTATGGTAATGCCTAATTGCGTTGCAGCCAGGTAACCATCCAAGTTATGTAATATACCACGCGCAACCTTGGCAACCCCGCTTCCCGATTTTGCCTTTATTTCAATTTGTGAGCCCCGTACCCTTACCATGGCAAACTCCGCGGCTACAAAAAAGCCGTTGAGCAAAACCAGTAACACGGTTGCAATTAAATAAAGGGGGCTTATTTCGTAATGCGCGGGGTCCATCTATTAATTATTGCGTAACAGGAAAAGTAGTCTTATACAATTCCAAACTTTCTTGTATCACTTTATGTGCGTAACGAACACCAAGCAAATGCTCGATGGTTACGTTTTTACCTTCCAGTTTTTTGTAATCTTTAAAGAAACGAACGATCTCGGTCATGGCATGCGGGGGCAGCTCATTCAAGTCGTTGATATAATTTACCGACATATCATTTTTGGCTACCGCGATGATCTTATCATCCTGCTCACCATTATCAACCATGTGCATCACACCTACAACTTTGGCCTCGATGATCGACATCGGGAATACGTCAATAGAGCATAACACCAGGATGTCCAACGGATCTTTATCATCACAATAAGTTTGTGGGATAAAACCATAGTTTGCCGGGTACATTACCGAAGAAAATAAAACACGATCAAGCTTTAATAAACCTGAATCTTTATCAATTTCATATTTGGCTTTTGAACCTTTGGGGATCTCGATGATTGCATTAACAATTTCAGGGATATTTTCGCCAGGAGAAACCTGGTGCCAGGGGTGTTGTGTACTCATTTAGTATATTCTATTTATATTATTTATTTTCTTTTGCTTCTAATATTTTCTTTCTTACATAAGCTACTATCAACGGAATAGAAGTAGCTATGATCAATCCTAAAACAATGTATTGCAGATAATCTTTTAACTGCGGAAAGCGTTTCCCCAGAAAAAAGCCGCTCAGGGTAAATGCGCATACCCAGGTTACACTGCCTATGAAGTTAAATAAAGTAAATCTCTTTATATCAACCTTTACTACACCTGCAAATATAGGGGCAAATGTTCTAACTATAGGGAAAAATCTGCCTAAAATCAATGCCATGCCGCCATACTTATTATAAAACTCGCTGGCCAGGGTTACGTATCGTTTTTTAAAGAACAGGGAATCATTCTTATTGAACAAGACCGGCCCCGTTCGATATCCGAACCAATAGCCGGCAAAGTTACCTAATACTCCGGCACCAATAAGCGATAAAACCAATGTGGATATAGTTACATCAACCTTCCCCGCCGCGCACAGCAGGCCTGCCATGAACAGCAGATAATCTCCCGGTAAAAAAAAACCAAAAAACAGGCCGGTTTCAGCAAACACAACAACAAGCAAGAGATAAAAGCCCCCCCTGCTTATAATGGATTGAGCGTCCGTTAAATTTTGAAGGTATTCCCAAAAACTTTCCATTCACTATATCTGTAAAACTACAAATATTAAATCAATTTGCAGTTATCCAGTTATTGATTAAATGAACCTGGCAATAAAATCCGGATAAACACCGATAAGAATAGTTACCAGCGCCGAAATGATAAATACTATTTTATAATAGGCAGGCACCACCAGCTCGGTACGATCTGCCGTGCGGAAATACATGGCGATAATAACCCGGAAATAATAAAAAATACTAATAATGGCGTTTACTACCGCTATAATAACCAACCAAACATGGTATTTGGCCAATGCTCCGGAAAACATGAAGAACTTACCCATAAAGCCCGCAGTGAGCGGTATACCCGCCAGCGAAAGCATGGCAATAGTTAATACCAATGCCAGGAAGGGGTTACTTTTTGCCAGACCGTTAAAGCTTTCAAAATTATCGCTGCCACTTTGCTGCTGTACCAGTATCAAACTGCCAAAAGCAATGATCGAAGCTATAGAGTATGCTGTCGCGTAAATAAATACCGAATTAGCAGAGCCTGAGCCTAAAGCTACAATAGCAAAAAGCAGGTAACCTGCGTGTGATATGCTCGAAAAAGCCAGCATGCGTTTAAAGCTTTGCTGATACAGGGCGGTGATGTTACCGATAAACAAAGTAATAACAGTGATAACCAATATGACAGGTACCCAAAAATCAGACAATGGCGCAAAACAGGCCGAGAAGAGGCGCAGGAAGGCGGCAAAGCCCGCAGTTTTAACTACGGTTGACATGAACGCCGTGATCAGCGTTGGCGCTCCCTCGTACACATCCGGTGTCCAGAAGTGGAAAGGGGCAGCACCTACTTTAAAGCAAAGACCAACAATGATCAGCGCTATGCCGGTGTAAAACATTGGGTCGGCATGTGGATGGGCCAAAACCCAGTCGCGGATCACTTCCAGGCTAAATGAACCTGTAGTTCCGTACAATAGCGTGATACCAAACAACAGGAAGCCTGTTGAAAAAGCCCCCATCAAAAAGTATTTTAAAGCCGCCTCGTTCGATGCAAAATCGCTTTTCTTGATACCTGCCAGTATGTATAAACTTACTGACATGATCTCGATACCGATAAACAGCATCACCAGGTTATAGAAGGATACCATCACAATGATACCAGCCAATGAAAACAGAATAATAGCGTAGTACTCGGCCACGTGTTTACTTATTCTATCAAAATATCCTTTTGACAACATCAGGATAAGTATAGTCGCAACAATGGTGATCCCCGAAAAGGCGATTGCAAAATTATCAAACATCATCATACCGTGGTATATAGGCAAGGCAACATTATTCCATTGGGCAATGGCTAAACCTAAGGCCGCCAGCAAACCAATAATAGTAACCGGTAATAATGATTTTGTAGCCTTATACAAGCCGAGGTACAAAAGCACTATTGGTAAAACAGATATGATGATTAAAGTATTCATTTATGTGAAATTCTAAATCCTAAATTCTAAGCTCTAAATCCTAAGTCCTAAATCCTAATTTCTAAGCTCTAAATCCTAAGCCTTAAATCCTAATTTCTAAGCTCTAAATCCTAAGCCTTAAATCCTAATTTCTAAGCTCTAAATTTGAACTTTTTAGTTGTGATTATTTTTTAATTAGTGTTCTTCAATTTTTCAAGTATCGCTCCAAAAATTTTCATCAATTCCGTTGCTTCCTGAATTAACGAATCTCTTTTTAGTGCCTGCGGTTCATTTACGTCAATCAATTTGAGCCACAATATACTTTCTTTTGCTTCCTTCCGGCAAATCTTTACCCGGTGTGAAAAATCATTGCGGCTAAAAACTCTCATTAGCTTCAATAAAGTTTGCCGCTACTGAGCCAGACGAACGAATAAGCTGCTTATAATATTCAACGTTATGTATATTTCTATCTATTGTTTTTAAAAATTCTTTACAACTATTAGCAAAGTCAAATGTCCTGCTCTCTAAGTTATATTTCTTGACACTATTTCCTTCAGTATCCATTCCAAAGCTTAAAATTTAATCATCCTCTTTTTAGAGTTTAGAAATTAGGGCTTAGAATTTTCTTTAATAAGTTTTAATGTTTATAGTATGTATTAAATTATTAACAGCAGCCTCTGATATATGCAGAATAGGATGCGGGTAAACACCTATTGCGATGATCAGTACGCAAATAATACATAAGGTTAGCTTTTCAGATCCACTAATATCAGTAAAAGTAGCGGTTAGCTCGTTGGTTTCGCCCTGCATTACATTTTTGTACATGCGCAGCATATATACCGCGCCAAAAATGATAGTTAAACCGGCAACTCCTCCCAATGCAATATTGAAATAATGATAGGCGCTGTACTCAAACACGCCATTAAGCAGTAAAAACTCACCCACAAAGCCATTGGTTAAAGGTAAACCTACCGTACCCAATACTATAATTAAAAAAGCTATGGAAAATTTTGGTGCAACTTTAGCAATACCACCAAGCTGGCTAATATCGCGGGTATTTAACCTCCGGCTAATGATATCCCAGATAAAGAACATACCTACCACGTTGATTCCGTGGCTAAGCATTTGGATCATAGCTCCCTGAACACCTACCGCTGTCCAGGCAAATATCCCCGCAGCTATTAAGCCAACGTGTGCTATGGACGAATAGGCTACTAAGCGTTTACCGTCTTTTTGATTAAAGGCGATCAGTGAAGCATATATAATACCGATCACTGCCAGTATCATGACCAGGGCTTGCCAATGTGCAAAGCCAAGTGGTGCATTTGGTATTAACCAGCGGATAACACCATAGATACCCATTTTAAGCATAATACCAGACAACATCATCGTACCCGCTGTAGGTGCTTCGGTGTAAGTATCTGGCTGCCAGGTATGGAACGGGAACAAAGGCATTTTGATAGCGAAGGCCAGGAAAAATGCCCAAAACACCAGCGACTGATGTTTGGCATCCATACTCATATGAACGTTGTAAAACTCATGAATATCATAGGTTTTTCCCGGCGACTGCAGGTACAGGTAAATGATACCTACCAGCATAAATAACGAACCGGCAAACGTGTATATAAAAAACTTAATGGTAATGCGGATGCGGTTTTCACCGCCCCACAGGGCACATATAAAATAGATAGGAATCAATGCGGCTTCCCAGCCGACGTAGAACAAAAATCCATCTAAAGCTGTAAATACAACCAACAAACCGGCCTGCATAAACAATATCAAACCATAAAAAGCGCCCTCGTTGTTATACTTGTGCTGATAGGTTGATAAAACAATAAGCGGTACAAGCAATGTGGTCAACAATACCATGATCATGCTGATACCATCGATACCGGCGCTAAAGTAGATACCAAATTTTGGTATCCATGGTACGTCAATAGCAAATTGGGTACTTGCATCGGGTATAAACTTGCTTAAAAATAAGCCGGCAATTACCAGTTCGGCAACTGAGAAAAATAATGCAGCGTGCTTAGCGGTCCCATTTTTTAATAAGGCTACTATAACTGCGGCAACTACTGGTAAAAATATTAATATACTAACGGTCATGTTATATGGTAAACGCTTATCGTTTATATTTTAGTTAATCCAAATATGCTATACGCCAATACAGCAATAATTCCAAGTACCATGATAAATATGTAGAAACCTACATTACCGGTTTGCAGTAAACGCAAACCTTTACTGGTTTCAATAGTACCCTTGCCTAATCCGTTCACCAAACCATCAATACCCAGGCGTTCCACAACGTTATAAAAGAAAGTGGACAGAAAATCCAAAGGTTTACGGATGATCAGATCATACAGCTCATCGATATAAAATTTGTTGTAGGATATGCTGGTCAATGCCGGGCGCTCCTCGGTATCTGCAACCGGTATGCTGCCTCCTTTTCCGTATTTAACATATGCATAAACCAGGGCTATCAGCGCTACGGCTACCGAAATACCCATCAGCAGAAATTCTGTAGAAGCTGACATTTCATGTTCGCCCAGTATAGCTGTTGATTTTTCAAACACCGGTGCCAGGAAATGTTCCAGCTCATGGTGACCGCCCAATACTTTAGGTACGCCGATGAAACCGCCTATAGCCGAAAGAATGGCCAGCACAATCAATGGAATAGTGATGGTTGCCGGCGACTCATGTACATGATGTTCCTGCTCATGTGTACCACGGAACTTTCCGTAAAAAGTAAGATACAGCATCCGGAACATATAGAATGAAGTTAACATGGCCGTAAATACACCGATCACATAAAATGTGGTGCTGTGAGCATAAGCATGAGCCAGAATTTCGTCTTTTGAAAAGAAGCCGGAGAATGGCGGGATACCTGCTATGGCAATAGTACCTATCAGCATAGTGGCAAAAGTTATTTTAATCTTACCTTTCAGTCCGCCCATTTTTCGCATATCCTGCTCGCCGCTCATAGCGTGGATCACCGATCCCGCCGCCAGGAATAATAATGCTTTAAAGAACGCATGAGTTAACACATGGAAGAAAGCACCCGTGTAAGCACCAACACCCAAACCTAAAAACATATATCCCAATTGCGATACAGTTGAATAAGCCAATACCTTTTTAATATCAGTTTGTGTTAACGCAATTAATGCAGCGAACAATGCCGTTGCCAAACCGATGATGGCTACCAACTCCATAGTAAACGGAGACAGGGTGTAGAAAATATTGGAACGCGCTATCATGTAAATACCGGCAGTAACCATGGTGGCCGCATGTATCAGTGCCGATACCGGCGTTGGGCCTGCCATTGCATCGGGTAACCAGGTAAACAATGGCAATTGCGCCGATTTACCTACAGCGCCCACAAAAAGCAGTAAAGTAATAGCCGTTAAGGGTACTGCCTGACTGGCAGTTAAAGTAGCCGCTTTAGGGAATATGGTAGCAAAATCAATGCTGCCAAAAATATGGATGATCAAAAATATACCTAACAAAAAGCCAAGGTCACCTATACGGTTCATGACAAAGGCTTTCTTCGCAGCATCGGCATAACTTGGATTGGTATACCAAAAACCGATAAGCAGGTAAGAGCATAAACCTACACCTTCCCAACCGATAAACATGATGAGGTAATTGGAACCCATCACCAGTAAAAGCATAAAGAACACGAACAGATTGAGATAGGCAAAGAATTTACCAAAACCATTATCATCGTGCATATAACCTATTGAATACAGATGGATGAGGAAACCAACACCCGTAATGATCAATAGCATGATAGCGCTCAATTGGTCAACCAGGAACGCGAAAGGTATTTTTAGTGTGCCAACAGAGATCCAGTCGAAATAAGTAACATTAATGGGGTGACCGCTTGATTTGATCTGGAAAAAAACCGCCAGACTTAAACCAAAAGACACCAGCACCAGCAGGCTGCCAATAAAGCCAATTACGTTTTTTGATAATGAATTGCGGCCAAGTCCGTTAATAATAAAACCGGCTAACGGTAATATAGGAATAAGCCAGATGTATTGATTCATGTTTTATACGTTGTACGTTTTATGTTGTACGTGATACGTTAATATTCTACGTAACGCGTTTATATTTTTATAGATTGTAAATCCGAAATCGAAATTCCGAGATCCGAAATCACTCTACCATTTCAGCCTGTTCAGCACGTTGATGTCAATCGAATTAGTATTCCGGTATATCATCACGATGATGGCCAGTCCTACCGCAACTTCCGCGGCGGCCAATGCCATAATAAAAAATACGAAAACCTGTCCGCTGGCGTCGCCACGATAAACCGAGAAGGCAGTAAGCAACAGGTTAACCGCGTTAAGCATCAGCTCAACCGACATAAATATTACGATAGCATTACGGCGTATCAGTACCCCCATTACACCTATCGAAAAAATAATGGCGCTTAATAATATATAGTGATTAAGCGGTACCGCGTGTAAGGTATTTGTTAAACTTTCCATTATGTGGTTTTAGGGTCCTTAGTAGCCAGCAAAACAGCACCCACCATTGCCGATAACAGCAATACAGACGATACTTCAAATGGCAGTAAAAATTCATTAAACAATACTTTACCCAGATTTTTCACCAGTCCCAGATCGGGATTTTTTAAGATCACCGGGTTTGATGTGGCTATCAGCTTTAATGATGATGCCAAAGCAACCACCAAAATGCCACCACCAAATACACCCGCTATTTTCACCATAAAAGGCTTAACCGGTTCGCTTTCTTTATTCAGGTTGATGAGCATCAGCGTGTACAGGAATAGTACCAGGATAGCGCCCATATACACGATAAAATTAACAACGGCCAGGAACTGGGCATTCAATAAAATATAATGAATGGTGAATGTAAAAAAGGTAAGTATCAGGTAAAGGATACTATGTACCGGGTTTTTGGCCGAGATAACCAGTATCGAAAAGAATATGGACAAAAACGCGATGAAGTAAAATGTACTCATGTTTATATTTACAAAATACCCTTGCCCGCTCAAAGAGTTGGGCAAAGGTATAAAACTTCTTTATTGATTTAAGGGGGCCTCTACTAATTTGTCTTTACCGTAAATAAAATCCTTCCTCAAATAGTCGGCAGGCACAATATCTCCATCAAGGTAAATAGCTTCTTTGGGGCAAGCCTCTTCACACAATCCACAGAAAATGCAGCGCAGCATATTTATTTCATAAACAGCAGCATACTTTTCTTCACGATACAAGTTCTCCTCGCCTGGCTGGCGCTCTGCCGCCGTCATGGTAATGGCTTCGGCCGGGCATGAAAGTGCGCACAGCCCGCAGGCGGTGCAACGCTCTTTACCGTTCTCATCACGTTTCAGGGAGTGCATACCACGAAAATTCTCAGAAAATTCGCGCTTCTCTTCCGGATAACTGATCGTAACCGGTTTCTTGAAAAAGTGCTTCATGGTAGTAGCCAGGCCACTAACAATAGCCGGTAGATAAGCACGCTCCATAAAATTGAGCGGCTTTACTTCCAGTACTTTTTTCTTATTACTTAATGATTCCATTTCAATTAATATCCAAAGTGTGTAAGTAGTGTACTACCTATACCGGTAAGCACAATGTTGGCAATGGCCAATGGTATCAATATTTTCCAGCCCAGATCCATCAACTGGTCATAGCGGAAACGCGGAATTGTCCAGCGAACCCACATGAAAAAGAAGATGAACATGAATATTTTGATAAAGAAAATCCCCATACCAATAAGCGGACCTATAGTTGGGCCGGTATGAGCAAGCACCCAGTCCATTCCTGGATAGTTATAGCCGCCCCAATACAAGGTAGCCATAACAGCCGATGAGATAAACATATTGATATACTCTGCAAACAGGTAAAAGCCCAGTTTCATAGAAGAATACTCTGTATGATAACCACCCACCAACTCTGTCTCACACTCGGGTAAGTCAAATGGCGTACGGTTAGTTTCGGCAAAGGCACATACCAAAAACAAAATAAAGCCAAACGGCTGACGCCAAACATTCCAGGAAAAACCATGCTGCTGAATGGCGATCTCTTTTAAGCTCAGGGTGCCGGTTAACATCAATAAAGCGATGATGGATAAACCCATCGAAATTTCATAACTGATATTTTGTGATGCCGCACGGATAGCGCCAAGCAATGAATATTTATTGTTTGATGCCCAGCCGCCTATCATTACGCCGTATACACCTAATGATACCACACCAAAAATGTATAGGATACCTACGTTGATATCCGTAACCTGCAGATCAAATGTACGACCGCCGATAGTGATAGCCTGTCCCCATGGGATAACCGCCGAGCCTATGCATGCTGTTAATATAGCTAACGACGGCCCTACAATAAACAGGAAACCTGTAGCGTTGGTTGGGATGATCTCTTCTTTCAAAAACATTTTGCCGCCATCAGCCAGGGGTTGTAAAATACCCCACGGACCCGCGCGATTAGGGCCAATCCTGTCCTGGAAAAACGCGGCCACCTTACGCTCGGCATAAGTAGAGTACATGGCCACAACAAGACTGATAGCGAAAATGACCACTATCAATACAATCCTAAATATTAAGTCGGCAGTTTCCATTATAAGCGGGTGTTCCTTTCAAATTGTTCTTTGTTCGCTTCCATCAGTACCGGGTTGGTTTTAACCACCGGCAGCGGTGTAAATTCGTAATGATTGGAGCTGATCACCGATTTATGTGATATCTTGCGCGGACCTTCGATAACCCAGTCGGCTGTTTTCTTTTTATCAAAACGGCAGGTATTGCAAATAAACTCCTCTACCTCGCCATAAACATCTTTACGGCCGGTTACCCTGATCACGTCCTCGCCCTTGTACCACAAAGTTGTTTTACCACAGCATTTATCGCAATCACGATGCGCGTCAACAGGTTTGGTGAACCATACCCTGTTTTTAAAGCGGAAAGTTTTATCGGTTAACGCTCCTACCGGACAAACGTCGATCACGTTGCCGGAGAAATCATTATCGATAGCTTTTGATATATAGGTAGAGATCTCGGAATGATCGCCCCTGTTCAGGATGCCATGTAAACGGGTATTGGTGATCTGATCGGCAGTGAATACACAACGGTAGCAAAGGATGCAACGGGTCATGTGCAGCTGGATCTTATCGCCAATATCAATTTTCTCGAACGTACGACGGTCGAACTCGTAGCGGGTTTTAGCCGCGCCATGCTCAAAGCCAAGATCCTGCAGATGACATTCGCCAGCCTGATCACATACCGGACAATCCAACGGGTGATTGATCAACAACATTTCCACCACACCTTTACGAGCCTCGATCACTTCGGGCGAGGTAATATTCTGCACTTCCATGCCATCCATTACCGTGGTACGGCATGAGGCTACCAGTTTAGGCATAGGGCGCGGATCTTTTTCAGAGCCTTTGCTTACTTTAACCAAACAGGTACGGCATTTACCACCACTGCCTTCCAGCTTGGAGTAATAGCACATCGCAGGCGGAACAATATCGCCCCCGATCTGCCTTGCGGCATTCAGGATAGTTGTTCCCGGTTCTACTTCAACGGGAATCCCGTCTATGGTTACTTTCATTGACATTTTATATAACGTCCTTGTATAAACTCTAAATTCTAATTTCTAAACTCTAAGGTTTAGAAACCTATCTTTATTCTTTGATATGTCATTGCGAGCGTAGCGTGGCAATCTCCTCAACTTGTATGCGAGGAGATTGCTTCGTTCCTCGCAATGACATATTTTATTTAAGCTGTAGCTGATTCCAGTTTCGGCAACGGATCTGCGTAATGTGCTAAACCGTAATTCCTTGTTGTTGCTTCTGAAGCATTAGTCACGTGCCATTCAAACTCATCCCTGAAGTGGCGGATAGCGCTGGCCACAGGCCATGCTGCCGCGTCACCCAGCGGACAAATCGTATTCCCTTCAATTTTTTTGGAGATATCAACCAGCAGGTCCATATCACTTTGTTTACCATGACCGTACTCTAAACGGTGCAATACTTTTTCCATCCACCCGGTACCTTCACGGCATGGCGAACATTGTCCGCAGCTTTCATGATGATAAAAACGGGCGAAATTCCAGGTATTGCGTACAATACAGGCATCCTCATCATAAGCTATAAAGCCACCGGAACCTAACATAGTACCGCTTACAAAACCACCATCGCTCAATGATTCATAGCTCATCAGGCGCGGCTCGTTATTAACAGTTTTCAGGATAAGATTGGCTGGTAAAATTGGTACCGATGAACCACCGGCGACAACCGCTTTCAGGCGTTTGCCATTGGCAATACCACCGCAATATTCATCAGAATATATAAATTCTTCAACTGGTAAACCCAGGTCAATTTCATAAACGCCGGGCTTTTTCAGGTTACCACCGGCTGAGATCAGCTTGGTTCCTGTGCTTCTGCCGATACCCAGTTTAGCGTATTCGTCACCGCCTTCGTTGATGATTGGTACTACTGCAGCAATGGATTCTACGTTGTTTACCACCGTTGGGCAACCATATAAACCTGCAATAGCCGGGAATGGTGGTTTAATACGCGGGTTACCACGTTTGCCTTCCAGTGATTCCAGTAAAGCGGTTTCTTCGCCGCAAATGTAGGCGCCGCCGCCTGGCTGTACATAAAGCTCCAGATCGTAACCTGAGCCCAAAATATTTTTACCTAAAAAGCCTTTTGCTTTTGCTTCGGCGATAGCTTTTTCCAGGATCCTGATCTGCGGCATCATTTCGCCGCGAACATAGATGAACGAAGTATTGGCACCCAGTGCAAAGCTCGATACGATCATTCCCTCAATTAATAAGTGAGGAATGTAGGTCATCAGGTAACGGTCTTTAAAAGTACCGGGTTCAGACTCATCGGCATTACAAACCAGGTAACGTGCTACACCTTCGGGCTTGGCCAAAAAGCTCCACTTCATACCGGTTGGGAAACCTGCGCCGCCCCGACCACGTAATCCGGACTTCTTTACCTCTTCCACGATCGCATCTGGCGACATGGTTTTGATAGCTTTTTCAACAGAAGCGTAACCACCCTTGGAGCGGTAAACATCAAAGGTATTGATGCCGGGTACGTTTATATGTTCTAATAATAATTTGCGACCCATTTGTTTAAATTCTAATCTCTAAATTCTAAAAGCTAAATACTAATCTCTAAATTCTAAACTCTAATTACTAAATTCTAAAACCAGATTTTTAGTCTTTAATCCTTTGTCTTTAAATCCTTAATCTCTTTTTCCTGCTTTTAAATCACTGATCAATTTATCTACCGAATCGTTAGTTAAATTCTCGTAAAAAGTATATTCAGGGCCAATTTGTAAAACCGGGCCAAAGCCGCAGGCTGCCAAACACTCTACACCGCGCCAGCTAAACAGGCCATCGGCAGTAACTTCGCCTTCTTTTACACCCAGCTTTTGCTCAATATGATCCATGATCTTTTCGGCGCCTACCAGGCAGCAACCGCTGGTACGGCAAACCTCCAGTACATATTTACCCTGCGGGCGTAAAAAGTACATAGTATAAAATGAAGCTACTTCGTATACTTCAATAGGTAATATATCCAGGTAAGCGGCTACTTTATCCATTGCAGGTACACTCACCCAGCCAAACTCCGCTTGTACCAGGTGTAGTATCGGCAGCAAGCCCGATTTTTGTTTTCCCTGCGGATAACGGCTTACGATATCATCAAATTTACTGATCAGTTCCGGCGAAAAATCAACCGGTACCTGAGTATCTTCCACTTTAAGCATCTAACTCTCCGGCTATAACGTTTAAACTACTCATGTTAATAATAGCGTCTGATAACAACATACCGCGGCTCATGGGTGCATACATCTGGTAATTGATAAAGCTTGGTCTGCGGAAATGCAAACGGTATGGGCTGCGTCCGCCATCATTCACCAAGTAAAAGCCCAGCTCGCCATTGGCGCCTTCTACCGAATGATATACTTCGGTATTTGGTGTTGGAATTTCGCCCATCACTATTTTAAAGTGATAGATGAGTGCTTCCATGTTATTATAAACTTCCTCTTTTGGAGGCAGGTAAAACTCTGGCACATCGGCATGGAAAATGTCTGATGGCTCTTTTTCCAGTTTTACCAGGGCCTGCTCTATAATGCGCAGGCTTTGCCACATCTCTTCGTTACGTACCAAAAAGCGGCTGTAAACATCGCCATTGGTACCTACGGGCACTTCAAAATCAAAATCTTCGTATGATGAGTAGGGGTTCATGGCCCTTACGTCATAATCAACACCGGCTGCACGCAGTAACGGACCTGTCCAGCTGTAGCTTAACGCGGTTTCGGCAGTAACGGCGGCCACATCTTTGGTGCGGTCAACAAAAATACGGTTACGGTTAAACAGCGATTCAAACTCTTTCAGTGTAACCGGGAAATTCTTCAGGAAGGCACGCAGCTTAGCAAAAGCGATAGTATTAAAATTACGCTCAAAGCCACCTATGCGGCCAATATTGGTAGTGAGGCGCGATCCGCAGATCTCCTCATATATTTCATAAATAGATTCGCGGTGCTCCATCATGTACAGGAAACCTGTAAACGCGCCGGTATCTACACCCAATACACCATTGCAGATGATATGGTCAGAGATACGGGCCAATTCCATGATGATCACTCTCAGGTAATCCACACGTTTTGGGGTTTGAATGCCCAACAGCTTTTCAACCGTCATGTGCCAGCCCATATTGTTAATGGGCGATGAGCAATAGTTTAAACGGTCGGTAAGCGGGGTTATCTGATAAAATGGTCTGTGTTCGGCAATTTTTTCAAACGCGCGGTGTATATAACCAATAGTTGATACGCCGCTTACAATTCTTTCCCCGTCAAGCTGCAGCACGTTTTGGAACACACCATGCGTTGCCGGGTGCGTTGGCCCAAGGTTTAGGGTCGAAAGCTCGTTTTGCGGATCGTTGTCTGTATATACAGGATGATTTTGCATCAGTATAGTTGTTTAGTCAGTATCGAGTAGTTAGTATCAAGTATCAAGACTATTGCCGTGTACTTTTTGAGTATTTCAGAAATCTTGATACTTGATACTAACTACTTGATACCAAATTCTATATATGTTATCTTCCGAAGAAATAATCCTTTTTATCAACACGGTTTGGATCCTCCAGCGGAAATTCTTTTCGCATCGGGAAAGCCGTCATGTCGTCAACATTCAATATACGGCGCAGGTCTGGGTGGCCGTCAAATATAACCCCAAAAAAGTCATATGTTTCGCGCTCCATCCAGTTGGCGCCTTCCCACACTGTAGTAGCCGTAGGAATGTGTACATCACCATCGGCTAAAAACACTTTAATACGGATACGGGTATTGGTGGTTAAACTGTGCAGGTGATAAATAATACCAATCTGCTTTTCCTGCTCCGGGTAATGTATAGCGGTAATATCTGTTAAAAATATAAACCGGAGAGCATCGTCGGTCTTTAAAAAGGTTAACAGATCAATGATCTGCTCACGGCCGGTTTCCACCGTAAGTAAACCATAGGGTTCGCCCACAAGGGTTACCTGCTGGTCAAACTTTTCAGCAATTCTTTTTAAGAGCTCTTCGTTAGGGATCTGGGCCATTATTGGATTCCGTATTTAGCTAACAATTCCTGGTACTTAGGTTCGTTTCTTCTGCGAAGCGATTCTGTTTGCACCAGTTTTTGAATATTTATAAAGCCATCAATAATAGCTTCGGGGCGTGGCGGACAACCGGGCACATAAACGTCAACCGGGATCACTTCATCAATACCCTGTAAAACGGAGTACGTATCAAATATACCACCGCTTGAGGCACAGGCGCCAACAGCCATCACCCAACGGGGTTCGGCCATTTGCAGATATACCTGTCTTAATACAGGAGCCATTTTTTTGGCAATAGTACCCATTACCATCAACAGATCGGCCTGGCGAGGTGAAAAACTTAAACGCTCGGCACCAAACCTTGAAAGGTCATAATGAGAGGCCATAGTTGCCATGAATTCGATACCACAGCACGAGGTGGCAAATGGCAGCGGCCATAATGAATTTGAGCGTGCTATACCTATTACTTTATCAAGCGAGGTAGCAAAAAATCCGGCGCCTTCTACTCCAGCAGGAGCGTCAACTAATTGAATATCACTCATTGAACTATTTTAATAGAAATCCATTATCCGGAAAAGACGGATAATGAGGGCAAATTTACAATAATAACCATGTAAAAAGTACACGATGGCTACCCCGAAGCTATATTTAGAACGATTCTAAAAAAGCCCTTGGGGCTTTTTATTAGATGTGCGGATGTGCAGATTTCAAATGTGCAGATGATTATGTCTGAACCAGAATTAACAGAATTTAAGAATTAACGGAATCCTATCATCTGCACATCCGCACATCTGCATATTTGCACATCTATCATCTGCACATCTAAACTTAATCCCAGTCTAAAGCTTTCTTTTTTATTACGTATATAAAACCCAATAAAAGCGTGGCCATGAAAATGAACATTTCGACCATGCCCTTGGCGCCCATTGCTTTGAAATTAACTGCCCAGGGATACATAAATATTACTTCCACATCAAACAGCACAAACAATATGGCTACCAGGAAATATTTAATGGATATGGGGGTACGGGCGTTACCCACTACCTCAATCCCCGATTCAAAGGGAGTCAGTTTGTCTTTAGTTTTACGCTTAGGACCAATTTTATGCGTTACAAACATGGTGGTTACCACAAACCCTAAAGCCACTAACATTTGAATAATGATGGGCAAATAATTAAGCGGTGTACTTTGTAATTCCATGCTGCAAATATACTAATGGAACTATAATAAAAAAGGCCTCTTTTACAAGAGACCTTTTTATTTTTTAAGCTTTAAACAGCAAACGATAACATTGCTGCATCAGCCTATTATAAAACATTATTTGCCTTTACTGGCTCCGCCTTTACGAGCAAAGAAAGCGACCACCTGCTTATTAGTAGGGTCGTTATCTCTGGCTTTGGTATAATTATCAGTGGCTTTGGTCAAGTCTTTTTCCTTAAACTCGGCATAATTGGCCAAATAAACATAAGCTTCGGCTAAATTCTTTTTGCCCCTATCATCGGGTGCACCTTTAGCATTTAATAATTCAATGAATTTTTCGTAAAATGGCTTTGCAAAACCTTCGATATTATTCCGGTCTTTTTCTTTTAAATCAGCAACCCGGGCACGATACAGGTAAGCATCAGGAGTATTTGGACTCTTTTGCATAACATAACTGAAAGCCGAATCCGCTTTTGTCAATAATGAATCAGCATTAGGTTTCTTTGAATCATAACCAAAGTAGTAGCTGATTCCCTCGTAGAAATAGTCGGTAAGCTTTACATTATGCCCTCCCTTTTCTGTTACCAGTTTATAAGCATCCCCAGCCTGAACATACTTTTTCTGTCCATACAAGGATTTGGCAATTTCCCCATAAACATCTGTCTGGGTTGAATCAAGAGCCAATGCTTTCTTCAGCGTATTAATACCTACCGAATCCTGACCACCGCACATTTGTAAACGGCCCAGGTATAAATAATCACGTGGCAGGATACGTTTAGGATCGGCTTTCTGGAACCAGGTGTTCATCGCGGTTAAACCGGCAGGGCAATCCTTATTCTCATAAGCTGCATAAGCCAGGTAACGGTATGCTCTCGCATTGGTGTTTGCTGATTTTGAAAGATCAGCTGCTACTTGTTGCAGCGTTTTATAATCACCGGCCAACAGCAAGAAGTCGGCATAACGCATTTGCGATTCAATAGAAAGATCTGTTAAGCTTAAATATTTCTTATATTCTTCGGTAGCTTGTTTAATTTTAGCAGAAGCCATTTTAGGATCTGTAAATGACCAACGGAGGTCAGTTTCAGCCCATTCGCGGTAAGCCGGACCATAATTAGGGTCGATAGCTAAGGCATCCTGAAATTGCTTTTCAGAATCCTCAAAGTTATTGGCAAATTGCCATAAAACACCTGTAGCTACTTTTGCTGCCGGGTTTTTTGGATCGATGGTTGACGCATCAGAGTAAGCCTGGTAAGCTTCGTTGCTCTTTAATTGTGAGCGGTAAGCATTACCCAGGGTAATTAATAATTCCGCGTCTTTAGGATTTACTGCTTTACCTTTTTGTAAAACGGCTATCGCTGCATTAGCATCAGCCGGCGCTACTTTTGCACCAGGTGCAACCAATAAATAAGCTTCGCCTACATACTGATATGGTTTTGAGCTTTTACCAGCCAGTGCAATGGCCTGGTTAAAGTTGTTGGTTGCTCCGGCGTTATCCTTATCTAAACGGGCGGCAGCGCCTAAACCAGCGTAATTTAAAGCTGATTTGGAATTTACAGCAATACCTTTATTAAAAGCTGCTTTTGCAGAGTCGGCATAATCTTGTTTAATATACACCCAACCCAGGTAAAAAAAGTTCTCATCCTTATCGGCCTGAGTGGTCGTAAGGTTTTTTAGCATCGATTTAGCTTTCTGATACTGTTCGGCGTCAATAGCTTTTTTGGCGTCGGCTAGACTTTGCGCAAAAACTGATGAACCTCCTAATAACAGTCCTAATGATGCCGTGGCTATTTTACTGATCATTTTCATCTTTAATTAAAATTTATTTTTTATACTAATCTCTCTCGTTGGTATAGAATCAGGCAACAGGCCTGATTTTAATATGATACGCTGGCCTGGCTGACTGCCCAAAAATTTAGCGAAACCCATGCCCAGGCCTACCTTGCTTGTACAATTGATTATATAAAGCCCTCTGCTTAAGGGATACTGTTTTAAGACAAGCGTTTCTTGTGAGGGTTTAAAATAAGTGTCCGGGTATTGTTTATTTGACTCATCCCTGACACCCACTATCTTAACCTTTTCCACATATCCGGCATAATCCTTATCCGGGTCATTAAGCCAGCTAAAACCGGTTATGCCCAAAGCGTCAGGATGCTCGCTCACATATTTTAAAACCTCTTTATTTGATTTAAGGGCATAAATATTTTTCTGTGTAAATCCTTTGCTTCCGGTAAAGTCCTTCAAATACCTTACCAAACTTGAATTTGGGTTGTCAAAAACAATAGTTCTGTTTAAATCGCCCTGTCCGGTGAGCAGTTTTTTCAATTGCCCTACAGTAATGGTAGTATCATTAGAGGCGGTGTTAACGATGAGCGCTACAGCATCAATTGCAAAGCGTACCGTTTCTGCAGATAATGTCCTTTTAGTGATCACGGCGCGTTCGTCGGCTGTAAGATCGCGCGATAATATCGCTACGCGCACGCTATCGTTTAGCAATGCATTTACGGCTTCGTTCTCCGTTTTATATAAAATATTGATTTTGGCATTGGGAGTTAAATTGGAATAAACATATAACTCCTGATCTAAGATGGGTGAGAAAGAAGCATCGGCCGCAAATGTTGCTGTGCCCGATTTAGCGTCATTATCAACAGTATATTTTGAGGTTTTTTGTTTACAGGCCTGTAAGCCTGCTATTAAAAACAATGCGAAAAATAAAAATTTACTCTTAAAATTAATCTTCATACTGATCCTTCTTAAACAACCTCGAAAACCGCAGAATGGAATAGGCAATAACAAAGCCGCCAAAAAGCAGGCGCTGATATCGCGGTAACTGTAGGGGCAGCTGATCCCAAAACATGATCATTAAGCCTAAAACGACAAAACAAACAAAGGTGACAGCGCCTATAATAAACAAAAACCGCCTTTTGGGCGATTTTTGTTCTTTATTAAAATTAAGTGGCATTATTCGCTCGCTAACGTAAAGCTGATTGGAACGCTATATTGTACACGTACCGGACGACCATTTTGTATACCTGGTTTCCATTTCGGTGAGTTTTTCAATACACGAACCGCTTCCTCATCGCAACCGCTTCCGATACCTCTTGTAACCTTAATATCGGTTAAAGAGCCATCTTTTTCAACTACGAAGGTAACAATTACACGGCCTTGAGTTCCGTTTTCACGGGCAACAGCCGGATAACGGATAGCTTTACCCAAATAGGCGCCGAATTTATCCAAACCTCCCGGGAATTCCGGAACCTGCTCTACCGAAGTAAAGATCTGGTTAGGGTCGGCCTCTACTACTTGTTTAACATCCGAGTTACCTACCGGCTCATCAATTCTGATGTCGGCGTTAGGGTCACCTTTTTGGTCCTTCTGACCAGGATCGGCAACAGCAAGTTCTTTTATTGTTGGTGGATCCTTCTCCTTAACCTCGTTATCTGGTTTCACAACCGGAGGTGGGAAACGTACCTGGTCAACCTTTGGTTTTGGCGGTTCAGGTGGCGGCGGAGGTGGTTTTTTAGTTTGATCCACGGGTGGTGGAGGTAACAGCACTACGTCTGTTATCTTCACTTTTTGATCAGCTTTAGGGATAAGTCCCTGAATCCTGTTGATGATAGTAGGTAAAGCAACAACAAATACAAACACGATGATTGCTATAATAAGCGCTCTCGACGTATTTTTGGAGTTATCCCTTCTCAGCTCATAAGCCCCGTAAGACTTATTTCTGCTACTAAAAACAACGTCGATCCATTTCTGATCTAATATGTCTAATTTCGATCCAAACATCTTTTAAGATTTAATGGGTATTAATAACGTTATTTTAAATTATTTATTACTGGTATAAACCGTCTTTTTTAAGTAGATCGATCTCAACTGGTGAAATATCAACTATACCATAACTGTCGATATTGGTGATATTCATCTCATCAAGCGCGGCAACTACATTTTTGTATGTTGATTTATCACTTGGCTTAATTACAACAAATATGGCTTTACCTGTTTTTTCCAAAACTTCCTTCTTTTTTTCTAAAAGGGTTTTGCGTAAACCGTCTTTGCTGTAATTATCAATGGTTGGTGCTGATTTACCAGGTTCACCAAGGTACCACTCCAGCTTATCGCCACTGCCCAATAATAGGGTTAGTGAACGTGAAGCCGCAATAGCCAATTGGTCTTTGGTTTTTTCATCTTTATCGGGCATTGCAAGGTCCATCGCTTTTGGCTTGGCCAATGTGGTTGTCATGATAAAGAAAGTGATCAGCAAGAAAGCCAGGTCAACCATCGCTGTTAAATCTACGCGGGTGGATTGCTTTTTACTGCGAACCTTGCCACCCTTATGCTTGCCTCCCCCGGAGGTATCTAATTCTGCCATGATCTTTTATTTTTTAGGAGCAGTACCACCGCCGCCTAAGTTTGTTATTAAACTAAACTTGTTAACCTTTTGCTTTTGCAAAATGCCTATAACATCCTTAATAACCGGATATTCCTCTTTGCTGTCACCTTTTATAGCTATACGCAACTGCACATTGTGCAATGCCACAGTAGCTTTACGGGCTTCACGGATCCAGTTAAATAATTCGTTACTTACAGAATCGCGGGGGATACCTGGTTTGTTATATTTTTTTTGATCATCAGCTGATAATGCAATAAACTGATGTATTTGGTTAAAGGGAACGCCTATTGATGTAATAGTAGAAAACCTGTTTAACTCATCGGGGGTAAACGTTGTTTTATAAAGTTCGCCCATTTGAGTTAAGGTTTGCTTACGCAGATCAACACCCTCCATTCCAAAAAATGCTTTCTGTGAACCCACAGAAACGGTAGCGAAGTCGTTCTCCGGAATCGGCTGTTGTATCGATGATTTTGGCACATCGATAGGAACCGGGTCCTCGGTACGTACTTTCGCGGTCATGATAAAGAAAGTAAGCAGCAGGAAGGCCACGTCGCACATGGCGGTCATGTCAATCGCTGTACTCTTTCTTGGAACTTTTATCCTTGCCATATTTGATTTTTTTTAAAATATATAGAATTCAATAATTATAACATCCACGCATTATTCCTGGTTATATTATATAGGACAAATGGGGGGACGAAAGCTAATTAACCTATATATTTATTATCTGTTGGCATTTTTGTGTGATGCAGCAAATGTTTGTACAATGCTGAATCCGGCTTCGTCAATTGCGTAAGTTAACTTGTCAATTTTTGATGTAAATACGTTGTACATTACGATAGAAACAGCAGAAGTACTGATACCGAATGCAGTGTTGATCAACGCTTCAGAAATGTGTGAAGATAGTTCGATCTGGTTTGGTACACCTGATACCGCTAATGAAGAGAAGGCTTTGATCATACCCACAACCGTACCTAACAGACCGGTTAATGTACCGATAGATACCAAAGTAGCGATGATAGTTAAGTTTTGCTCTAACATTGGCATTTCCAAAGCAGTTGCTTCTTCAATATCTTTTTGAATAGCTAATACTTTTTGATCAACGTCAAGACTTGGTTCAGATTCCATTTCAGCGTATTTTTTCAGTGCTGATTTGATAACGTTTGCTACAGAACCTTTTTGTTTGTCGCATTCTGCTGATGCGCCAGCAATGTTACCGGCATTCAGTTGTGATTGGATCTTTCTAACAAAAGCATCTACACTGCCTGTACCAGAAGCTTTTCCGATTACCACGAAACGCTCGATAGAGAAAACGATAACCATTAACAAAAAGGCCATGATCACCGGCACGATTACACCACCGCTATATACTGTTCCGAAAATATCTACTGGAAAAGCAGTTTTGTCGCCGCCTTTGAAGTGGCTTGGATCGCCCAGAACAAATATAAAAATAAGCGTAGTAACAATCAGGCAGATTGGAATAGTTAAGGATGCAAACAAGCCAGATGCACTTGAGCTTTCTTTGTTAACAGGAGTAGTTGGTTTTGTTGGTGCGTTTGCCATTACTTTTAAATTTTAGTTTTAGTTTTTGTTTATATTATAAGTTTGTTAAATGTGCTTTTAATTTGCGAATAACAAAAATAGAATTTTAATGAAATAAAAAAATCTTTTATGTTATTCTTTACAATTTTTTAATACCGAATTACATTTTGCGCCTAATTGGTCATTATTAACGTAACAATGCTTGAATATTGTGTGTTGCCACGACAATTATTTGCAATGAAAACCATTTTTTTTTAGATTATCAAGCATTAACTGATAAAAATTGTGTTATTAATATGTTACAATATTGGTTTTAAAGCCATTTCATAGCGGCCGGGAGTAGTATAACGCCAAAAGTTTTTTTTTATTTTAGTGTATGTTATACGCTTAGCTGTTTTATTATCCGGCGTATATGCCTTTATTATCCTCCTGCCTTTTTTGCCTTGTATCCATCGGTTTGCAGCAGGGTTAATATTTTATCCCTGAAATCGCCCTGTATCAGTATCTCATTATCTTTTACGGAACCGCCTACCCCGCATTTTGTTTTTAGCTTCTTGCCGATAAGTTCCAGATCGGCATCGGTGCCGATAAAACCGGTAATCCGGGTAACCAGCTTACTGCCACCCTTACGGTCAAGATAAATTTTAAGGTTTTGCTGCTGCGGGGGCAATGTTTGCACGGCGCCCCCCCCGTTTTCCTGGTACTGAAAATCAGGATCTGTTGAGTATACTACCCCGGTGAAATTTTTCTTAGCCATAACATTTTTTTGGAGCGGGGAGCGTGTTGCCGGAACTGAATACTTGAAATCAGACACCCGCACCCCGCACCCGCTCTCTTTACTTAATTCTTTTTATACGTTGGGCCTACAATAACTTTTAATGAACTGGGCACTATACTAATATGTATAGCAGTACCCATTACCTGCGGTTCGCCGTCAAGATGAATGGGGCCTTTGGTTTGGCGGGTAACATTAATCTGCTTACCGCGTATAATTTCAACATAACTGGTACTCTCTGATGTTTTGGTCAGCATCCGGATACCCATTTCCGGGAAACGCCATAACGGGAACTTCCTGATCAAACAGATATCGAGCAAACCATCTTGCACGGATGCCTTGGGCGATATATGCGCGTTGTTACCATATTGCGATGAATTGGCAATGCTCAGCATAAACGCTTTACGCTCATAAACCTTGCCATCAATTTCAATATGATATTGCTGTTCATCATAGGTAGATATTTCCTCTATAGATGATTTGATATAGGATACAAAACCGCGCTTTTTGCCGTGCGAAAACACCTCGCTGATGTGCGCGTCAAAACCCATACCTGCCATATTAAAAAATGGCTGGCCATTCACTGTACCCGAATCAATACTTTCCACATGACCTTTTACCAAAGCCCGTATGGCCTGGTTGGGATTCATGGGGATGCCCAAAAAACGAGCCAGGCCATTGCCCGATCCGTAGGGCACTATGCCCAGGGCCGTACCACTGCCTACAATAGCCGATGCTATTTCATTTACCGTACCATCGCCGCCAACAGCCACAATCATATCGTATTTACCTACCGCCTCCAGCGCAATGATACGCGCGTGCGATACCCCATCACTAAAAACAACGGTTGCGTCAAACACTGCCTTATCAATATTTTGATCAATAAGATCAGGCACCCCGTCCTTCTTCTTCCCACCCGATATAGGGTTTATTATAAATAACGCTTTACGTTTCAATTATCTGTATTATTTCAGCTTCAAAAACTCTAAACTTTAAATTCTAAATCCGAAACTCTAAATTCTAAAGGCGTAGCCCTCTTTAAACTAACAACGGTTAAAAATCCGAAATTGAACATCCGAATTCCGAAATCAATTATTTCAGCCCCCAAAAGTAAATGTATTTTCGGCTTTGTGAAATTTGTTTTATTTTTACCACCCGAAAGTGGACTGATTTAATTGCCCGTCAATTGACGGGCTGGATTGCAACCACGTAAAAAAGTGCTAAAACCAACGCTTCTTTTTACCTCGATCCGTTAAAACTCGCTCCTTTCGGCTTTATTTAATTAAATCTTTTATCAAACTTATATGCCATACTTATTTACCTCTGAATCCGTATCAGAAGGACATCCGGATAAAGTTGCAGACCAAATATCAGATGCCCTCATCGACCATTTCCTGGCGTTCGACGAAAATTCAAAAGTTGCCTGTGAAACTCTGGTAACCACCGGACAGGTAATTTTAGCCGGCGAGGTAAAATCAAAAGCTTATTTAGATGTACAAAAAATTGCCCGTGAGGTGATTAATAAAATTGGTTATACCAAAGGAGAATATATGTTTGATGGCAGCTCCTGCGGCGTACTATCGGCTATTCACGAGCAATCGCCGGATATTAACCAGGGTGTCGACCGTCAGGCCAAGGAAGAGCAGGGCGCCGGCGACCAGGGTATGATGTTTGGTTATGCCACTGTGGAAACCGACAACTATATGCCCCTGGCATTGGATATTGCCCACGCGCTTTTAATTGAGCTGGCAGCTATCCGCCGCGAAAACAGCGAGATCAAATACCTGAGGCCCGATGCCAAATCGCAGGTAACTTTAGAGTACAGCGACGACAACAAACCGCAACGCATCGATGCCATTGTAATATCAACCCAGCACGATGATTTTGATGAGGAAGGTGCTATGCTGGCCAAGATCAAACAGGACATCATCAGCATCCTGATTCCGCGTGTTGAAGCTAAATATCCAAAATACGCCCACTTCTTTAATGACCAGATCAAGTATCACATCAACCCAACCGGTAAATTCGTTATCGGCGGGCCGCATGGCGATACCGGCTTAACCGGTCGTAAAATCATTGTAGATACTTACGGGGGTAAAGGCGCGCATGGTGGCGGTGCATTCTCGGGTAAAGATCCTTCAAAGGTTGATCGTTCGGCGGCTTATGCAACCCGCCACATCGCCAAAAACCTGGTAGCTGCCGGTGTTTGCGACGAGGTACTGGTACAGGTATCATATGCTATTGGCGTAGCACAGCCAATGGGTATCTACGTAAACACTTATGGCACAGCCAAAGTAAACCTGCACGATGGTGCAATAGCCCAAAAAGTAGAAGAAGTGTTTAACATGACCCCATATGCTATTGAAACCCGTTTTAAACTGCGCAATCCTATTTACAGCGAAACCGCGGCTTACGGTCACTTTGGCAAACCAAGCGAAACGGTAACCAAAACATTCATTGCCCATGACGGCAGCGAACTGAAACGCGAAGTAGAACTGTTTACCTGGGAAAAACTGGACTATGTTGACAAAGTAAAACAGGCTTTCGGTTTGTAAAAACGGGTACTCCTTATAATTTAAAAGCGACAAGAAACTTGTCGCTTTTTTGTTTCATCCCTGCGGCGCTTTAGATTTTTTTAACATCATTTACTATCTTTATCTATAAAAAACTACGTCGATGGGGCACAAGAATGTTTGCTTAAATTGTAAAATAGCTTTTAATATGATAGCTACTGAAGTGAGAGATACTACATGCCCTCATTGTGGAAAAATCATGACTTACATGTCTTACAATTTTAGGCCGCCCAGAAAATCAGATAACGCTAAATGGGAAACAGTAAGGTATCTTGTAGCTCATGGGTTTATATATAATCATATTTACGAGCCTATTCCTGATAACTCTAACGGAGCCACAAGAACAGCTATCTATCCAGAAACCTTACGAGAGGCAAAAGAGTTTGTCGAGAAGCATAAGAAAATAGGTGAACGTTATCTGGAATATCAACGTCAGCCGTAATTAGCAATGTATGTAGAGACGCATCACATGCGTCTACCCCACTTCCTTTTTACCACCCACAATAAGCACTCGTTGCAAACCACAGGTGTTGGGAAGACGAATGGATAACCTTAACTTTAGGGGTATATGCGAG